>JALTYD010000167.1 GCA_027046525.1 Pyrodictiaceae archaeon | reverse complement strand
AGAGATGGGTAACTAGGAGACAATGTATACTGGCGTAGCTGATCTACCTCTACACGATGGCCATGTACCACCATGGATGGCTAATTATATGAAGAAACTAGCAGCATCTATATCAGAAGTAGTAGTAGAGCTATACGGGCCTAATAAGCTAGTAGAACTAATCTCTGACCCTATATGGTTCCAAGCACTAAATAATGCTATCGGCATGGACTGGGATAGTAGTGGATCTACAACTGTAACTCTCGGTATACTAAAACAAGCTCTAAGTCAAAAACCAGAACTAGGGATAATAATAGCTGGTGGCAAAGGTAGGAGAGCAAGAGAAACTCCTAGAGAACTAGCTGAGTATGCTGATAGACGAGATATATCTACGAGCTTGATAGAAGAAGCAATCTATGCATCTAGACTATCAGCTAAAACAGATAATGTACTCCTACAAGATGGCTACAGCCTATACCACCACGTAGTAGTCTTATCAGTTGAAGGAAAATGGGCTATAGTCCAACAAGGTATGAATTTAGAGACAAAATATGCTAGAAGATACCACTGGCTATCACCACTACCACCAGAGCCTAGCTTAGAACCACATAATGCTATAGCTAGTAACAACCGCCAAGTCTTTGTAATAGATACAACAAGCCGAGAGAGCTATAGTGCAAGAAAAACAATAGTAGATATTGCGAGAGAAAATCCTAGAAAAACTACAAGACTACTACTAGAGACATATAGAGAGCTGAGAAGAATAAAACCATTAACTTACTGGATAGAAAACCAGGATACTAATACTCTACAGCTAGATATCAATACTATAAAGAAGCTATACAATACCTACTACAGGCCACAACCTCTCCCACCTAGACATATAGAGAATATACTAAACAAGATATACGAAGAAAACCCTACTAGTATAGAAGAACTAGTACTCATAGAAGGAGTAGGCCCGAGTATATTTAGGAGTCTAGTACTAGTAGCTGAACTAGTCTATAGACTACCAGTAAGCCATAGAGACCCAGTAGATACACCGCTTGACCCGTTTAGATACGCCTATATCGTTGGCGGAAAAGACGCAGTACCATTCCCCTACAAACCTGAATACGCAGAGAAAGTAGTAGAGTTCTTGAAAAACATAGTTAGAGAACTTAGAATAGATGAAAAGACTAGGAGGAGAGCTATAGAGAGACTAGAGAAACTATCTAGTATATACTATCGAGGAACTACTTCCTCTTCTCTACAAGAATAGCATTGACTACTCCATCCTGCCCAGGCCTAGAAGTAACTCTAGCTTTTCCAAGACTCGTCTCAATAATAGCACCTTTCGTGATAATACCACCACGTGCAAAATGTGGATTAGCGGGAGTCTCAACAACTGCTAGTATTCTCTCTCTCCTAACAACACCTTCCTGAGGATCTAAGATATTTGCATATACAACTCTCTTTAATTTAACTTTAATATTACCACCTCTTACTCTCTCTATTCTCCTCTCCTCGGCGCTACTCAGTCTAGTGAGTATAGGGTATCTCCCCATCCAATACTTACGTTTAACCTTCCTATGAGGCCATTTACGTCCTCCACTAGGCTTCTTTAGATCATTCGCCTGGTAAACACCCATACTATACTCCCAATCAATCTACCATCTAGGAGGAAAAGGGTATTTATAAAAATCTCTCTAATTCTCTAAACTCTCTAGCGATATCTACGAGTAGAGGAAGTTCTCTGTAGAGATCTAGGTTAAGTAGAGGTACAAGAGCCATAACAACAGCATTATAGGATAGATCAGTTCTCGTAATAAGACCTCTAGTCAAATAGCCAATAAGACCTATAGTTTCTCCTATTCTCTCTCTGCCTGTCTCTTTCTCCACTATAGCTTCTAGCTCAACTCCACTACTCAGTTCTTTGAACCACCTACTAGGAAGTAAAAACCCCTGACTTAACCCTATAGAAACTCTACCACTACTATCAACTATGACAGCAACTTGTAGCTCAATAGGCTTAGCCCACTCATAGTCATCTATAGCACCAGCTTCTATACCGACTCCATAGTCGCTTCCTACTCTACTACGAGCTTCTACAGCTCTATAGAGAGCTCCTAGTAGTATCTGATTAAACCCTATAGGCTGGCTAGGAACTATACTCTTTGTATCTACACTAACAACTCTAGGAGTACAGAGTAGCTGGAAAGCTCTATATACAGCATTAATCTTAACAGGATTCCTAGAACCTACAGCTATACTACATTCAACTCCAGCAGCGTTATTCACTCTCTACCCCTCCGATACTTTTACAGTTCTACGATAATTCGTATAAATGGTATAGGCTATAGATAGTAGTATTCTTGATTCATTTTGCTTTGTACCGTACCTAGTACAGTAGTATTAAGCAGAACAAACTACTATTACAAGTATAACAAGAATAGACCTATAGTATCTCTCTATAACTCTATATTATAGAGATGTGGAATTATCTATTCTCTAAGCTAGCTAGAGCTGAGAATAGCTTATCTTGTTCTTCTTCACTTAATATACTCATCCAGTCTATAC
>JALTYD010000166.1 GCA_027046525.1 Pyrodictiaceae archaeon | reverse complement strand
TAAGTACTCTCTCTGAAGCTTTAAGAGAAGCTCTAAACGTTGTCACTGGAAATATTACTATTTTATAACCTAGTTCTTTAAATTCATCAACAGTGATATATGGTGTTTTTCCGAATTCAGTCATATTTGCTAAGAGTGGTGCTTTCACTTTTTTTGCAAATTCTCTAAATTCTTCTCTCGAAGTAAGTGCTTCCGGAAATATGACATCTGCACCAGCTTCTACATAGAGATTGGCTCGCCATATTGCTTCTTCCAGCCCTTCTACTCCTCTCGCATCAGTTCTAGCTATTATTACGAAATTTGGATCTGATCTTGCTTCAATGGCAGCTCTTATCTTCTTCACCATCTCCTCTGGTGGAATAAGCTGTTTCCCTGATAAGTGTCCACATTTCTTTGGAAGTACTTGATCTTCGATCTGGATAGCAGCTACTCCTATTTCTTCCATCACCTTTACTGTACGCATAACGTTTACTGGCTCTCCAAAACCTGTATCTATATCCACAATAAGCGGTAACTTCGTAACTCTTGTAATCCATCGTGCGTGTAATGCTATTTCGTCAAGTGTTATAATACCTATATCTGGCATAGCTAAAGAACCTGTTATAGCTGCACCACTGAGATATAGTGCTTTAAAACCTAGCTTTTCTGCTAGGAGTGCTACTGCGGCATTATAGACACCCGGCGCAACAACTATCTCCTCCTTATTCAGCAGTTCTCGTAGTGTTTCTGCTGGTTTTCTCATTTTTTTTTTTTTTTTATAGATATTAAACATTACTTCCCCCTATTGAATAGCTATAAGAGTCATCAGCTCTGTCAAATCACTTAGTTTTTCTAACTTCCAAGTCTTCTCGGTAATTTCTTTCCTCCTATCTTTGGCTAGCAGGTTTTCAGCTAATTTATTGAATTTTTCTTCAATTTCACTATCTGTCATTGGATTTTTGAAGTGGCCTCTAGGATATACAACTGTCTCTTCTGCAACTCTCCCATCAGTAGTACGAACTATTATAGTATTAGCTATACCTTCTGGGTATAGTTTGTCATGTTCTGGATCTACTTCTATCTTCATCTTTTTCATGACTTTACGTACATCTTTACTGAGAATTTTTTCCTGAGAGAAGGTATCTAACCATATATAGCCATCTAAGAGAGCCGAAGCTACAATGTATGGGAGACTGTGATCAGCAGTTTCTCTAGTCTTTGGATCCCATTTCTCTGGATCCTTTACTATGATCTTATACGATACAGTGAAAGTTCTAACTACTACAGAATCTATAATATCAGGTGTTAGTCTACCGAGTTTTTCTCTTATCTTCAAGGCAGCTTCAACGGCACTCATAGAATGGTATTCAACAGGATAATATTTTATGCTTGTTTCTAGGATCTTAAAAGGCTCATTCTCTCTCCCTCCCCATTTCTCTATAGAAAAATCTCCTGATACTAGCTTGAAGAACCCCATTTCCCCTTCGAATATCGGAGCTGGCCCAGTCATACCATGTTTTGCTAGCAATGCAGCAAATACACCGTGTCTAGCCGAATTTGCTGCAGCACAACCTTTCCACATACTAATTTCGCCCGCTCTTGTTTGTCGTAATGCCATTCCAGCAACAGTTGCAATGTTGATAGCATGGTAAAGTCTATCTTCGTCTAAACCCATAATTTTTCCAGCACCAGCCGCAGTTGCAATAGTGATATACGTTACATGATCCCATCCTCTATCTCTAACACTAGCAGCATCAGCTAGCCTACAGCCAACTTCGTATGCAGCAACTATACCTTCTATGAGCTTTTCTCCATCAACATTTTCAGCCTCGGTAACACCGATTAGTGCAGGTATCATATCGCTTGGATGAAGAGCTTCTTTCGATAAATATGTATCGTTAAAATCTAGATATCTTACGTGGCAACCATTTGCAAACGCAACGTAGTCTATGGGAACTTTCAACGTAGTACCGAATAATGTTCCTCCATACTCAGGAGCAGCTGTCTTTGCGGCAACTTTTCGCGCTATTGAAGGAGGAGGCTCATTATATGCACCTACCATTACAGCAAAACTATCAAGTACTCTTCTCTTAACTTCTTTTATGACATTTTGTGGTATATTGTCGATATTTACATCATGTATGACGTATCTCGAGATTTCGCGTGCAAGCATAAAACTCACCTATGATAAATTGTACTAATTAACGAAATTAATCTTCTCCTCATAGATAGATCTAGGGATAACATTGCCGGCTCCACAGTATGTTAGTTTCTTTGTCTGCAAAAAGTGTGGATACACAGAATCTATATACTCAGCGAAGCTAAAGAGAATAATCTGTCCAAGATGTGGAAGCCCTCTATCCATCGAAAAAAGAGACAGAGAATGGCATCCACGAGGATACGGTCTCATTAGATACGTCTCTATGCTAGCTATTAAACCTCGACGTAGCTTAGGGGAAGGCTCTACACCAGCTGTCTCCGAGGAGAATAGTTCTTTTAAAATAGTGTATAAACTAGAGTATCTTAACCCGACTGGTAGTTTTAAAGATAGAGGAGCTTTAACTGCACTATCATATGTTGCAGAAAGTTTGAGTACAAGACATATACTCGAGGATTCTTCAGGAAATGCTGGGATATCTGTAGCTACATATGCTAGGCTCTATAGATACAAAGCTACTATTATTGTTCCTAAACATGCTCCTATTGGGAAAAAGAAGTTTATCAAAATGCTCGGCGCAGAAGTAGTAGAAGCTCCAACAAGAGATGATGCAACTAAAATAGCACTAGATATTCTGAATAGGAAAAACTGCTTCTATGTTGATCATCTCTCTAATCCATTATTTATTGAGGGGATAAAAACGATAGCATATGAGTTGTATGAACAGATTGGTGTACCTGATGCTATTCTTGTACCTTTTGGTTCTGGCGGGCTACTACTAGGTATATATTATGGCTTTAAAGAACTTCTAGATCTTAAGATAATAGACAAAATTCCACATCTAGTTGCTGTGCAGAGTACGGCTAACCCTCCATTATACGAGAGAATCTATGGTAGTATCCATAGCTACGAAAACTCAACACTAGCAGACGGTCTGTTGGTGAAAAACCCTCCTAGAATAGAGGAGGCTGTAGATGCTCTTCAAGCAACAAATGGTTTTGTCGTCTTAGTTAATAGTAGTGAGATCATACATGCTCTAAAGGAACTACTAGATAAAGGATTTATAGTAGAACCAACATCGGCTACTGTTTATGCTGCCTTTAGTAAAATACACGACAAATTAAGGGATAAAGGGTGTAAGGAGGTAGTAATAATACTAACTGGTAGTGGATTGAAAATGATTGATTATATCGCAAGTATAGTTACTATAGGGATCTCCTAGAAACATATACATTATTACAGTACTTATTCAAGGTAGTAGAAGAGGGAGAGATCATAGAGAGCAAGAAAATAGCATTAATTGCTAGAACTCTACGAGGTGCAAGAAATGCTTTTGCTAGTATTATTGGTGCTTTAGAGTCTCATCGACTACTAGGTAATGATACTACTCTTTACATCACCGAGAAGAATCCACTATACTTAGCGAATAGTATTAAACATAAATATAAACCAGTTATAATGTACAGTCTATCTACTCCTGTATTCTTGGAGCTTTCGAGAGAAATTGTACAAGTATCAAGAAGATACCCTGTTGTTATAGGAGGTCCTCATGCAGAGGGGCTATATTGGCAACTACTTAGAGTAGGTGCTTATGCCGTAGTTATAGGCGATGGAGAAATCGCAGTTATTGAGTTACTGGACCACTTTCGAGGTATAATAGATATTAGCCAGGTACCTAATATAGCCTACAGAGAAGATAACGGTAAATTTCATGTAACAAAGATACGAATAATAGATTTAGATAATTACCCTGGTTATAGTAAGCTAGCAAAAATCTTTCCTCCGATTGAGATTATGCGAGGTTGCCCCTACAAGTGTAGATTCTGCCAAGTTCCATGGCTCTATAAAGCAACTGTGCGTTATCGTAGCATTGAACAAGTAGGTGAAATTGTAGAGGAATATATAAGGAATAGGAAGAGAAGAATAAGATTTGTTGCACCAATAGGATTTGCTTATATGTCTAGAAAACTAGGTGAGCCAAATACTGAAGCCATAGAATCACTACTCGTAGAAGTAAGGAGTAAAGGCGGTGAGCCATACTTAGGTACATTTCCTAGCGAGACAAGACCAGAATATATAACACCAGAAGTTCTTAGGATAGTCAAGAAGTATGCTGCTAATAAACGTATAGCTATAGGGCTCCAGAGCGGAGATAATAGAGTCCTCAACTACATAGATAGAGAGCATAGTGTGGAAGAAGTGGTAGAAAAAATCGACCTACTAAACCAATATGGGTTCCAAGCAGTAATCGATATAATATTCGGGCTACCAGGCGAAGACGAAGAAGCTATTCAAAATACTCTAAAATTGATGGAGTTATTATTATCTAAGAACGTTAAACTTCGTCTACACTCGTTTATTCCTCTACCAGGAACACCTTTCTCTAAACATGTACCAAAACCTATACATCCTCTCTACAGAGAATTTATAAAGAGAGCTATAGGTAAGGGGAAGATAGAGGGCTACTGGGACTATCAAGAAAAACTAGCATTTGAAACATATTGTCTAGTAGCTCTTGATCCTGCTCCAACTCCTACACCAATACCACTTAGAGACGCTCTTAGTATCTGCGGCGATAAATGGACAAAATGGTATAATGAGATAGGCCTTAAACCTAAAATATAGGAAAAATATCAGGTGTTCACTGGTGGTATCCCAGATAATTATAAAGAAGAGTACTATCGCTGATATCTTAGAACGTATAAAAAGAAATCCCCACATAGAACTCGTATATCTAGGAATAGGCACTAAGACTGATAATAGATATCGTATAGACTATTTTGTAGAGTGTAGCAATATATCTGGTAATCCTTCAATTGAATTTGTTGCTGATCCTCTATGTATATATAATGCCTATGTAGAAGCCGAGAAGAAGAGATACGATATAATCACTATACTCCATAGTCATCCCGGTCTTCCTAGCCCCAGCTCTAAAGATCTACAGGGTATGAGACAATGGCCAATACCTTGGATAATAGTAGATTCCCGTTCACTAGCCTTTAGAGCTTGGATCCTTGTAGATGATAAAATATCTAGTATGGATATTGCTTTAGTGGATTAGTAAAACTATGTCAAAATTATCGTAGATTGTTCTAAGGTATCAGTTTAGCAGCAAAATCAAAATCTTCTATTTTCCACTTCTTTGCATCTGCTGGAACTTTGTTGACAATTTCTATTGATTTCACACGGACTTCTCTCTTGATATATTCTTCATGCTTTTCTATAGCTTCCCTTAGGTCGCTATCTGCATACACTATTGCTTTTTCTACTACGTAGTCAACTGGTAGATCCATTTCTTTCCTTAGTACTTGCATTCTCCTCACAACTTCTCTAGCATAACCTTCGAGGAGAGTTTCTCTATCCAGAGCTAGATCTACTAGTACTTTAAAGTTCTCTGTCTCGATAGTTATAGTATCTTTAGATTCTTCAAATTCTTCAATAACTACAACTCTTTTTATGTTAGCAAATCTAGATATAATGCTCTTTACGTTGCTAAGCTGTTTACGTCCTATATCACTCTTTGAGGCAATGCCAGCTAATCTTAGGGGCCATCTACGTTTTAACTTTCTCTCACTTCGTGCAGATAATATCGCTTCGCTTATCTCAAAAGCCTCTGAAACTGCTTTCCATACTTCTTCATCAAGTAGCTCTTTTGGAACAGTAGGCCACTCTTCTAAATGAACGCTATCAGGAGAGTCTGGTTCGAGTTTCCTCACGAAAGCAAGGTATAGATACTCTGAGATGAAGGGTACTAATGGTGCACTAGCTATTATCACTCTCTTTAGTATATTGTAAAGTGTATAGTATGCAGCATTTTTACTCTCACTAAGTTCTTCTTCCCATACTCTCGGTCTTATGAGTGGAATATACCTATGACTTATCTTCTCAACGATAAGATCTATCAGTACTCTAACAGCTCTATGTATTTCATCGTTCTCTATGTATTCTTCTATCTCCTTAATGGATTTGTGTAATTCGTAGATTATCCATTTATCTTCTGGCTGCAGACTATCTGGTCTGATCTCTGAAACTCTCCATTTATCTAACTCGATGTATGTATTTGCGAAATTTACTGTGTTCCAGAAGATATCAAGATAACTATTAAAACGTTTTATTTCATCTGGATCGAAATTTATGCTGTCCCATGGTGCTCTGCTCAGCAAGAATATCCTCATAGGATCTGTACCGAATTTCTGCATCCAATCATAAGCCCATACAACATTCCCTCTACTTTTACTCATCTTCTTGCCGTATCTATCTAGGACATGACCCTGTAGTAGTACACTCTTGTATGGAGCTCTGCCATGCCATATTACTCCAGTTACTAATAGAGTGTAAAACCATCCACGTGTCTGATCAGCAGCTTCTGTTATCCATGTGAAGGGATAGAGTTTTTCGAAGAGATTATCAAGTCCATACTGGTGCAGAGCAGCAGTATGTGCTACACCACTATCCATCCATACATCAACTACAAATGGTTCTCTTCTCATAACTCCTCCACAACGTTTGCACTTTAGCTCTATGTTATCTATCCATGGCCTATGTAGTTCTTCTATATCTGCCCCTGCTCTTTCTATTAGCTCCTCTTTACTTCCTATTACTTCCCAGTAGCCACACTTACTACATTTCCATATAGGTAGTGGGGTTCCCCAGAATCTTTCTCTACTAATGCACCAGTCTTTTGCGTTCTCAACCCAGTCTAGCATTCTACTAACAGCCCATGTAGGTGCCCACTTCATAGACTTGACTTCTCTACTCATAGCTTCTCTGACTTCATCGCTTATTCTAATAAACCATTGACGTGAAGCATAGTACATTAGCCTTGTATCACAACGCCAGCATAGAGGATATTGATGCTCTATAGTACCAGATTTTACTAGTAGTTTTTTCTTTTCTAGTATCTCTATAACGACTCTATTGCTATCGATGAACCATAGGTTTTTGAAAACTCCAGCATCTTCACCAAAATACCCATCTTCCCTCAGTGGTGTATATACTTCTAGTCTGTGTCTAATAGCTAATTCGAAGTCTTCAGGTCCATGTGCTGGTGCAGCATGAACTACTCCAGTACCCTCCTCCATACTTACCCATTCAGCACATAGCACTGTATGATAGGGCTCTTTATGTTTCTTATGATAGGGTACTTCTTCTAGTAGTGGATGCAGATACCTAAGTCCTTCTAGCGCCGAGCCTTTGTACCTATTTAGTATCTTATACTCTTTTATTCCTACTTCTTCTAGAAATGGCTTTAATCTCTTCTCTGCAACTATCCATATTTCTTCGCCGATTTTTATCTCCACATACTCTTCTTTAGGATGAACAACTAGTGCTTCATTGGATATTATAGTCCAAGGAGTTGTTGTCCATGCAACAAAATAGGTTTTTTCCCTACCATCTATCTTTAGTTTAAAATAAATGCTTGGATCCTCTACGAGTGCATAGCCAAGAGCTAGTTCATGACTACTAAGTGCAGTATTACATCTAGGACATCTAGGTACCACTCTTAAGCCTTCATAGAGTAAGCCCTCTTTGTATGCTTTCTTTAGAAACGCCCAAACACTTTCTATATACCTGTCATCTCTTGTCTGGTATGCGTTTTCATAATCTAGCCAGAGGCCAAGCCTTCTACTCGCTTTAAGCCAATGATCTAGGTAGTAGTCTACTAGTTTCTTACATTCTGTGATGAATCTTTCTATGCCATATCTTTCTATATCTCTTTTTGTCTTGAAGCCTAGTTTCTTTTCAACTTCTAGCTCGACTGGTAATCCTTGTGTATCCCAGCCAGCTTGATCCCATACATAGTATCCCTTCATCCTCATAAATCTAAGTTTTACATCTTTTAGTGTTCTACCTCTAGCATGTCCTACATGCATAAAACCGTTTGTAGTTGGTGGTCCTTCTAGGAAAGCAAATAGCTTGTTACCTGCTCTACTTCTACTCTTAGACTTTACTGCATCATAGATGTTTCTTGTAACCCAGTACTCTTCTATAGTCTTTTCTACTTCAAGCGGGTTATAACGTTTCTTCAACGTATAATCCGCGGATAATAGAGATCACCATTCTATAAACCCTCTCTAGAAAGGAGACTATTTAATTTTGCTTTAAACACTGTGAAGTTACTGATATATTAACCCGTCGGAGAATATATGCAGTGGAGAATATTATGAGTACTAGGGAGGCAGTACTAAAGTATATTTCTAGCTGTAGTAACTTAGAGCTGTCAGCTAGAACCCTGCTAGATGAAATAGAAGATCCCTGTATAGGGATGAGTTTTGCTGTACATTGTATCCCTCATAGGATACTCCAAAAGTCAGGAGTCGACATAAAGGGTATCCTCTCTCCATCTCTCACTGAGCCTCACGGAGGCTCTGATATATCGAAGATAAACACTATAGCAGAATTTATTGATAATGGAAATGTAGTTATAAGAGGAGAAAAAGTGTTCTCCACTAATGCTTTGCACTGTGACCAACTCCTAGTACTAGCTAGAACAGAAAAAGGCCCCATCTTAGCACTGGTGAACCGTAAAGCTAGTGGAGTAGATGTAGAGCCTATGAATATAGGTGCTTATAAGTGTACTGGAATAGGGAGAGTTAAATATAGTAATGCAATAGGTAGAGTAGTTGCTGGGCCTGGTAAAGAAGCCTATAGGCTCCTCTTATCTGCTCTAGCAGAAAGTAGAGTGCTAGTAGCGGCACATGCTCTTGGGCTATCTAGGCAATTGCTAGAATATATTACTAGATGGAGTATATCCCGTGGTGTTTGGCAGCATCAAGCTGTTAGACATAGAATAGCAAGTACTTATGTATTCTATACTGTAGCTCGTAGTTTTGTTAAAGAAGTAGCCAAGACTATCGACAAACAGTCAAAAATAGATTGGAGTTTAACTAGCATAGCTAAGTACTTTGCACTAGAAGCTTCGATGAAAACCGTTGAATCAGCTGTAAGAGTCCTGGGTGGCTACTCAGTTAGCCTAGAAGCCCCTCTGCACATAATAGCTCCTCACATTTATGCTCTTACGGCAGCAGAAGGTACACAAGATATACAACTTGAGATTATAGCTAGAAGTCTAGAGAAAGAGTATGGTCAACAGTATTAATGCCTCACAAAATACTAGTTAACTTCAATGTAATTTCTCAGTATATCTACTAAGTGCCAAAATAGTTTTTCTTCAGTAAAACCTAGAATTAGTGCAAAGTAGGACAAGAGACCATTATGCCAAACTTGCAGCACTGCTTCATCACTTGAGGAGAATAGTTCAAGTATATTCTTCCAATATTCTCTCAGTGTTAGTGGGACCCCCTCTCCTCTAGATAAAAGCTTACAATCTACATACAGAACAGCACTGCTCCATAACTTCCTATATGCTTCTTTAATATTACCTCTATTCCAGTTCTCGATACTATGCTTAAAGCATATCTTTGAAACTTCACAGTATGCTTTATATCTCTCTTCAGGATCTCGTAGTTTTGCGATAATCTCTGTTAGTTCTAATTCTGTTGTTTTTGCATCCTTAATAGCTTTTTCATCTAAGATCTGAATAAGATCTTCTAGCTGTTCATACATAAAACGTTCTCCAAGAATAATATAAACACAAAAGTTAATTATTAGACTATTGTTTGACTATTGTTTTAGATACTTTCTTACAGAGGATGAGAAGCTATTTAATAACTGGTTTACACCAACTCCCTCTAAGTATCCATGCTAATCCTATAATCCCCGACACATAATTACTAATAGCCATTCCAGCCCATAGTCCTGTATCATTATAGCCTAATTTATATGCTAGGAACCAGCTTAGGGGTATTCTAAGTAACCATAGTCTGGTGAGCCCTGCTAGCGACACGAATAGTGTATGGCCACTTGCTCTACCAATACTATCACTCAACATCAATAAGTTAAAGCCTAAGACGCTAGGACCAAATATTAGTAGCATATCCTTGGCTATTTGCGCGACTACTGGATCATCAGTAAATATATCAACGAAGAGATTGCGTATAGCTAATAGAACTGCTATGAATATACCAACAGCTGCGACTATCATTGCTATTCCGCTAAATGCAGCCTTCCTTGCTCTATCTATTTTTTCAGCACCTAAACTCTGGGCAACAACAATACTAGTAGCACGGATGAGCGGGAATGCAATAACGTGGTCTATATGCAAAACAACTTGACCTATTGCATATGCTGCTAGAACTGGTGTTCCTAGACCAGATATTATAGGTACCATAGAGGTAAAACCTAAGGTAACACCTACTCTTTGGAAGACTATAGGTAATGCAACTTTACCTATGAGTTTAAGTCTACTTACATCTGGTTTTAAGTCTGCTAGCTCTATTTTTACTCCATGTCTACCTGTTCTAAAGCTATGTATAGCATAGAGTGATGCAGAACCACGAGCGATAGCTGTTGCTAGAGCAGCCCCAGCAACACCCCATCCTGCGAGAAATATTAGTACTGGATCTAGAGCTGCGTTGATAAGCGTTGTAGCTATACTTATCTTCATCGGTGTACGTGTATCACCAACTGCACCTAGTGCAAAATTGAATACCAAGAATACGTAGATTAATGGTATAGATGCTGCAATAATGACAATATATACACGTGCTAGCACTCTTACTTCTTCTGGTACATTTGCTAGTACTAGGTATTTATTAGCAGATAGTGCGAAGAGTATTGATGCAGGAACACCAAACAGGAGTAGTATTCCAAGCGCTATACCCATGGTCCTTGATGCTTCTTTATAATTTTTATCACCAATATACTGTCCAGCTATGCCAGAAGAAGCACCTGCTATTGCTAATCCTACTGCAAATAGTATCGAAGTATACGGCCACGAAACATTAGGTGTTGCTAGAGCTTCTTTACCAAGTAGTGATAACCAGAATGTATCAATAACACTATATATAGAATCTAAGCTACCTGAGACAACTAGAGGCATTGCTAACCATAAAAGGAGACCAGGCATATTCTTTGATGTTAGTATCTTTTCTCTTAACTCCTCTCTATCCATAGTGATCATCGTTAATTATTCTTCGTACTGCCGTGTTAACCTAATAGAAATTATTCGTAATTATTATTAATTTTGTTTACTAGGCTATAGGGTTGTATTAACCTTGTATTCCTAGTGCAAATATTTGAGCATATGTTTTAACGATATCTGTTTCTCTTGGTAGTCTAAGATACTCGCCACTCCAAAATACAACTAGGGTTTCATTTGACTTTATATAGGGTCTTACTTCGCTGAGTGCTCTTACTATAGCATCAGCATACCTACTATCTGCTGGTACAATGAATACAACTATGGGCTCATTATCTTCTTCTACAACAACTGAAACTAGTGTATAATTCTCTGTGGTATTTCCTTTTACTTCTATGAGTTCGTAATTTTCTTTTACACCAAGTGCTTTAGCAGTCTCTCTTGATAGTAGTAGTGCATTGTCTCTATTATACGCAGATGTATAAACTATTATCTTATACTCTCTCCCGCCTAGTAGAGCTTCAAGTATAGGTGCTACAATCGGTACTAGCATAACAAGTATAATTATCGAAAACAGAAGTCCAAGAATAATCTTTTTTGTCTTTACTCCTCTTATTCTAATCAATAACTAACACCGTAACTCCACGACTACTTACTATGACCCGAGTA
>JALTYD010000165.1 GCA_027046525.1 Pyrodictiaceae archaeon | reverse complement strand
TCATAGTCTATTATGCCACGGAAGGCATTACTACCTAGTGCTACACCCAGCAGTATTATGTTCTGGGTGCGTATGTTACCTATTTTTGATGCAAGCGTCCTGGTATCAACTATCCATAGTTTATTTGTATCAACACTTCTCTTTAATATACTGATTAATTCTTCTTCTGTGGGTATATCTATATCTGGAATAGGTGGAGGAACCAGATACGTACTAGTATAGACAATAGTGTCTGTATCCGCGTAGTAGAGGTGTCTAACAGTTTCTATTAACTCTGTAGATATAATAATATCTACATCCTTTGGAGAAATTAGAGGTGCTTCTACTTCCCCTATTCTTACATGTACTTCAACTGTACCCCCTCTCTGGCTAAGTCCATGAGTTTCAGCTACTAAGGTATTGTAACCATTTCGTACTGCAGCGTTAGCTATAATAGACGCTAATGTTAGCAGACCTTGACCTCCTATGCCAGTTACTAAGATGTTGAGTTTTCTACGCAGAGTAACTCACCTCCAGTCAAAATATGGGTCGAGCTGTTCTCAATACCTTAAACCACCGAGGATCTGGTTCTTTAGATGGTTTGAAAGCATTGTATGGACAAATCTGCTCACATTCTGAACATCCAGTACATAGTGAAGGATCTATATGTGCTTTTCCATTTTTCTGCTTTATTATCGCTGGACAGTTGAATAACTTGTAGCATATACCGCAAGCTTTGCATCTATCGTCTATCACAACATACGTAGGTCTTGGAATTTTATTAATTGTAGCATATCGTATAGCTACTAATATACATGAACCACGAGCAACTACAAGTGCTGGCTTCTTGTTCTCTTTCACGTATAGAATTGCTTCTGCAACAATATTCTCGCTATCTTTGATGTTAAAAGAATCTGCTACTAGGATCTTCTCTAGTCCAATACCCTTAGCAATTTCTTCTATAAGTATCCTCGGCGATTCTGAGCCTGTAGCCGACAAGCCTATACCTGGGTGTGGCTGGTGCCCAGTCATCGCAGTAGTATAGTTATCAAGAACTATTACTAGTATAGGTGTAGAGTTATAAACCGCGTTTATAAGTGCAGGTATACCGGTATGGAAGAATGTTGAATCGCCTATAATAGCTATCGTTATATTGTTGTCTCCGCTAATAGTTTTGGCAATACCCTGTCCTGCACCTATACTAGCACCCATGTTTATTATCGTATCCTGCATCCTAAAAGGAGGCAGTAGTAGTAGGCTATAACAGCCTATATCACCACTGTACACTGGACTAACACGAGTCTTGTTGACAGCTCTCCTAACAGCGTAGAAAAAGCTTCTATAGGGACAGCCTGGGCAAAGAACAGGCGGCCTTGAGGGTATTCTATAGTTGTTTGTTTGTTGTCTACCTTTAGTATCATAGAGGGCCCACTTTGGAGGATTTCTTTTAGTTAGTTTTGCAAGAGAAACAATAACCTCAGATAGACTTAGCTCGCCAAACCTCCTTAGAGGAAGATTACCTGTCTCTTTACCATATATTTGTACTCTAGACTTGAATTTAGTAGCATAGTTTCTTATCTGTAGCTCTACTATAGGATCACCTTCCTCTACAACTAGTATTTTTTCGTAACTTAGTATTTCTTCTGCAAGAGGGTGAGGAAGCGGTACAGGTGTAGCAATTTTAAATAGAGTAACATTGTCATAAAGTTCTAGTACTTCTACAGCTTCTTTAACAAATCTATAACCGATACCTACTCCTACAACTGCTATGTCTCCATTACCTTCTACTCTATTTAGAGGAAATAATGCAAAATCATAGTTTATTTTGTCCCAAAATTCTAGGAGAGAAACCCTATGTCTTCGTGCATTTGCTGGTACTACGGTCCATTTGGATGGATCCTTTCTAAATTTACCTTTTAGTTCCAACTTCTTATAGTCAATCTCACCTACAATAATTGGTGCACGTGTATGTGAGATCCTCGTAACACTTCTTAGTAAAAAGGGTTTTTTGTACTTCCAACTATATGTTAGTGCAAGTTTAGCTGCTTCTTTGGCGTCCTGGACACCAGTAGGTTCTATGACAGGTACGTATGCATGTAATCCATACCATCTATTATCTTGTTCGTTTTGACTACTCCACATCCATGGATCATCGGCTGAGACTATGACTAAAGCACCATCTACACCTATGTAAGCGCTAGAAAAGAGAGGATCTGCAGCTACATTTAGTCCTACATGTTTCATAGCAGTAATAGCTCGTGCTCCACTAATAGCTGCCCCTAAGGCTACTTCTAGAGCTACTTTCTCATTTATACTCCATTCTACGTAGGGTCTTCCACTATTATACTTAGAGAAATATGCAAGCGATTCTACTATTTCACTACTAGGAGTTCCTGGATAAGCAGTAGCTAGTTGTACTCCAGCCTCTAAGAAACCGCGAGCAATTGCAACATTACCAAGCATCAATACCCGTGTATTAGGTTTTGAGAGTATTTCAATGGGTGGAGCAGGTGTGGCTTCTGCGAAAGGTTCAATGGCAGGCTACTATAATCCCGCACTTTTGGCAAAAAGCCCC
>JALTYD010000164.1 GCA_027046525.1 Pyrodictiaceae archaeon | reverse complement strand
AAGGTGAAAGAAGAAACAGCAAAAGCTAGATACAAGAATGGTGTATTAGAAGTATCATTTGAGAAAGAAAAAGTTAAAGAAAAAGAAGAAGGATCAAAGATACAAATTATTGAAGAATAATAATAGTTATGTTTTTCTATTAGCAATAGGCTCGATGATTGCTTTATTAGATGCTATATAGCTTGTACCATCTGGATCAACTATGATTATCGTATAGGGTTTTTTGACTTCTTTTGCATCACTTAGTAGTCTACGTACTTCTTCACAAGATTTCTTGTTAGAAAAGTCGTTGCAGACAGCTTCTAATACTTCAAAGAATCTATCGATAATACCTTCTACTGTTGTTATAAAACCATAAGATGCTGGGCCTGGCTCTATAGAGAGGCCTATTTCAGGTATAATTATCGATGAAGAAGATGACCTTATTATCAATGTGCGTAGATCATCTGGATTTTCTACCTTGTATATTATTCTGCGAGGAGGCTTACTCTCTAGTAGTCTTACGTCACGGTATGTGTATCCACACGAGGAGCATTTTGAAATACTTAGTAGGAGGTTACCGGCTAGAGGTGCACTGTAAGTGTACTCAGAGACTTGCATAGTTTCTCTTTTACATATTGGACATCTTACTGTCAAGCTAGTTACTTGTTGGATCATGCTAGTATCTCCTCTGATTTATAATGTGTTTTTGTAGAATACTAATACAGTTATTGTACCACTAGCCTGTGTACATAGTATAATAGTAGAGTGAGTGATGAGTCTTTACTCCATTATAGTAACTAGTGGGTGAAATCTAGTTCTAGGATAAATAAACTTTAGGGTCTATATTTTAGGTAGAAATATTCAAGAATACTACACATAAGAGTTTTTAGCGGGGATTATTTGAGTAAGAAGATATTATCGAGACTAGACGAAGAAGTTATAGTTCCTACGCCTAAGAAAGGTATATGTTTTAAACTAGAAGTAGACTTAATAAATACTATCGACGAGATATGGCGTAGAAGAGGCTTTTCATCCAGGAGTGATTTTATCAGAGAAGCAATTATTTGGTATATAGGATTTATCCAGAGCAGTGAAGGTGAAGAATTAGCAGAAGGAATTAAGAAATTAGGAGGAGAGAGAGGAGAGACCCTTATCGAGAACTTCGATGAAGACGACTAAAGTCTCTACTTCTCTATACTTCTTAGTACACCTCTGTTAGCTATGTTTTTGATACTAGCTCTCTAAATGCTTCTCTTAGTGCATTTTTAAAAGCTTCAGAACATTGTTCAAAGTCTTTCATTATCCTCGAGACTATCCTCTTAGGGTTCGAGATACTATATCTATAGCGTGGTCGTCCTACTTGTGATCTTTTTTCTCTTATGCGTTCAACGAATCCTAGTTCTACTAGTTTAGTTAAGCCTCTATTAATAGTGGCTTTACTAAGATTTAGTAAATCTGTTAGACTGTCCACAGTATATTCCTTTCCGCGGAGTAGCTCGAATAGTATAACAGCGTCTGTTTCACTGAGATCGTAGCAGAATTTTAGTCCGTCTAAGAGAGCTACTTCTCTGCCTGTTGGTAGTCGTAGTCTTTTTGCAATTGCTTGATATGACATTTTTCTCGCCTGTTTCATTTATTACATTATTACTTGTATATTTATTTTTCACTATTTGCTTATACATAATATATCAATCACAGAAATAACAATAATTGTTACCAGCTGCTTAAACAGTATTACTCTGGTGGAGGTAGGAGTAGCGGTGTTATATAGACTTCAACTATACTAGCTGCTAGAAGAAGTAAGACTACTATAGAATACCTAGATAATATCCTAAAAAGTATGTTACGTTTACTATCTCGTTTCTCTAGTAGGTGTATAGTAGAAGTTATGCCTATGTATGAGGAGTACAATAGAGCTGGTATTTCTAAGATTCCATGTGGTGCTATTGAAAGTGTTATGTCACGTAGACTTAGTATTTCTTTTGTTAGTAGAAGATTAGTTATTACACCTAGAATATACCCATTTATAGATAGGATAAATAGACCGGGTAGTATTGCTAGAGAACCAAGAAGTATTAGTATTGATGTAGTAATATTGTTTGTAGCAATAAATAGTACTTTCTGGGGATTAGCTAGTTGGTTTATTTCACTTAGTCTGTTAACAAGAGGTGCTAATAATCCATAATCCGGGAAATAATAGCCTAGTATTATTCCTAAGATGTATGCAGCTATCGGAGCTGCTATCGATAAGGTAATAATTATTTTACTGTTTATTTTCTTCACCACTAAGATAGAGATACTAAAATAACCATATTTTAGTATATATCCTAATAGTATGTAAACCATGGATGATGATCGATTCCGGCGCAGAGACCTATCAAAGACCTATGAAGAACTGTGTGAGGACTGATGCTTTACGATGCCTATCCTAATTGACATAATGACATCTATGGCCTCTGTCTCCTTGAGTAACTTGAGCTTCTCCTCTTTCAGTAGTTATTCCGCGAACAGGCTGACTTTGAGCTGTTCGCTCTCAGTGTATAAATGTTGCCTAGACCAGATTATCTATGCGTTTCAACAC
>JALTYD010000163.1 GCA_027046525.1 Pyrodictiaceae archaeon | reverse complement strand
AGTCTAGCATATGCTTGCAATCTAATTGTCTGATTTGGAGCCATAAGAACTATGGGTATATTATCATATACTGGCTTAATAGATGGATCACTTGATTCTAGATCTCTACTATAAATCATTCTTTCTTCGTCGTGATTTGTAGAAATTTCTAGTCTAAAAAATGCATAACATTTTGTATCAGAAATAGGAGCGTTTTTACACTCTTCTGGTTTCTTGTATTTTTCTAGAGCTTCTTCACTAGTTAATGGTATCATTGCTAGTCTATGAGCTAAGATCTCATCATAGAGTATAGTGTCATTCTCAAATACTTCAACATACTCTATAGCCATGATAGGGACATCAGTTATTGAAGAACGTCTTATAGCGTTAACTAACGCTAAGTTAAAACCCTCAACGAGTAGACGTAGTTTATTGTTAGTCTTTTCCAGTATGCATATTTTCAAAACAGAACACCATTCTATATGCACGGCTTTAAGCTCTTAGACTCTCCTGCCTCTTCTACCTCCAGGTCTCCTAGTGGTATCATGTGGTATAGGTGTTACATCTTCTATTCTACCAATTATAAAGCCAGCTCTAGCAAGTGCTCTTATTGCTGCCTGTGCTCCTGGACCTGGTGTCTTGGGCCCGTGACCTCCAGGTGCTCGTACTTTAATATGGAGAGCCATTATTCCTCTCTCCATAGCTTGTTGAGCTGCTCTTGAGGCAGCGAGCATCGCTGCATAAGGACTTGGTTTCTCTCTGTCAGCTTTTACAACCATTCCTCCACTAGCTCTTGCTACTGTTTCAGCACCTGTAAGATCAGTTATATGTACAATAGTGTTGTTATAGCTCGAATATATATGTGCAACCCCCCATTTAATTTCACGAGCAGCAAACGACAATACGCACCACCCTTATTGCGTTAACCACATCTACAATATATTAAGAGTTATACTCATGGTGTCGCTTCTTCAGCTATTTTTTTCTCGATATACGGGCTTGTTGGTGCATAATCTACTAGATCTTCCTCGTACTTCTTAACCAAGTATCCCGGGCTACGTATCCTTCTCCCAGCTATGGCTATATGTCCATGTACTATTAATTGTCGTGCTTCGTAAATGGAACGGGCTAAGCCACGTTTATACACTATAGTCTGTAGTCTTCTTTCGAGGAAGTGCTCCGCTGTAAGACCCAATATGTCATCAAGCGTAGCTCCTTCATGTAAAACTCCAAGTTCAATTAGTCTCGTTAGAAGAGCTTTTTCTTCTGCTGCTCTGACTTCTGGGGGTAGAGCAAGTAGACTACGTGCACGATGTCTATAATATCTGGCAAGTGTCTCAAGTTTCCATAGCTCACGCTTATTCCTTAATCCGTATTTTCCTAGAATTTCTATTTCTTTTATTAAACGCTCTTTTATCCAGGGATGCTTAGGGCTCATCCACTTCTTTCTAGATTTTCTCGGATCACCCATGTCCATCACCTTTTTCTACGATGTACTCCTATGGTCATGCCAAGACGGCCAGTAGTAGCTGTTCTCTGACCCCTAACCTTGAGTCCTAAAGCGTGCCTTATACCTCTCCAGCTACGTATCTTCTTTTCCCGCTCAATATCGCGTCTGACATAATACAGGAGTTCTGCACCAACAAGGTGCATGTCAATACCTGTCTCATAATCCTTCCTCCTATTTAAAAGCCATGCGGGTACACCGATAGATTTAGGATCCTTAATTGCTTGTTCTAGTTTTTCTACCTCGGCTTCTGTTAAGAACCCTGCTTTCTTTTCAGGATCTACCCCAAGCAGTCTACAAATGGCATATGAGAGTGTGTATCCCAGTCCTTTTATTATAGCAAGAGCATAAGCTACTTTTACCTCGCCAGGTATATCTGTCCCCGCTATACGTACAATGTATCGATACTGTTGTTCTGCCAGTTCCTACACCTCATAGACCTATGTTGTATCTAAAGTATACCCTTGCCTCTCAGAAAGAGAAAGAGCTTAATAAGTGTATTTCAGAGAGAAGCTCTAGCAAAAAGGTAGTATTGATAGCAAGCACATACTCAATTCGTAGAGATAGCCTTGCTAGAAATAATAGCCTGGTACTTAAACTGTGTAGACAAATTATCGATAAGTATAGTAGCTTACTAGAACTTACCACCTGAACTATTTCATTATTGAGAAGAATATGCCGCCGCGGGGATTCGAACCCCGGACCGCCCGGTCTTCAGCCGGGCGCTCTCCCGCTGAGCTACGGCGGCTCCAATATTTTAGTTCTAGTATGGGGGTCTTAAGGGTAACCATACATGTAGATCTATTGTAGAGCTCAGATTTTCCGGCTCTCTTCATCTATTGCTCTATCATATATCAAGAGACCCTCTTCTCAGCATCCAACTATTATTCTGTTTTTCATAGAAACTTATATTTGATTAGTGATTAGTGGCCTTCTACTAGATAACTCTATACTGGACTTAAACTTAACAACAAATAGGCAGGTAATTGTTGAACTATAAACTCTGGATACTGATTGTTGTAATAATCGCTATGTCTTCTATATTTCTATATCTTCTCTAGTATTACTAACTAGTTTTCATATAA
>JALTYD010000162.1 GCA_027046525.1 Pyrodictiaceae archaeon | reverse complement strand
GGCTTGGATATGCATTCTACTACCCAGTTATTAGGAGGATTATCGGTGCACCAGAGCTAGCTACACTATTAGCAACATTCGCTATAGGCGTTCTCCTACAAGAAACTGCTCGTATCCTCTGGAGTCCAGATAGCAGAGGTTTTCTATGGGATATTGGTAGTTTGGAGATTCTAGGTACATCTATACCATTCTCTAAACTACTAGCTACTATACTAGCTCTTGTGATAGTAGCACTACTATATCTCTCTATGACCAAAACAAGATTCGGGCTTGCAGTTCAAGCTGTCGTACAGGATAGAGAAGGTGCTCTTGTAGTTGGAATAAATGTAGATAGAGTATATGCTACTAGTTTTGCGCTTGGAATAGCAATAACTACTATCTCTGGTTCTCTCATAGCAATATACCAGCCAACTGGTATTAATCCTTACATGGGTATAGGCTATACTCTTAAGGCATTCGTGATTGCTGTTCTAGGAGGTCTAGGATCAATATGGGGTGCTTTTATAGCTGGTATACTTTTTGGTCTTTTCGAGAATGGCTCGTATCTAGCTCTAACAATGATCGAAGGAGTACAACCATTAGTACTAACTAGGCATATCGCGTTTGTCCTCCTCTTATTGATACTACTCATTAGGCCTAAAGGCTTATTCGGGAGGTGACAAAAATGTCTAGGATAGAGCTAGCTATCAAGCTGAGGAGAATACCTAGAACAGTAGTAGCTATACATATTATGAAGAGAGCCTCAATAGCACTAGCTGTATACATACTGCTACTCCTAGTATACCTAGGATACCCAAAAGCTAGCCAGCTAGTAGCTATGATACTCTTCTATGTTGTACTAGGCCAAGCTTTCAACATATTCATGGGTATGACAGGCTATGTGGATTTCGGATATGTAACATTTCTAGCACTAGGAGCATATGGTACACTACTACCAGCAAAGTATCTAGGATTAGAAGGATGGCTAATAGTACCAGCTGGTATAGCTCTTGCTCTACTTATGGGAGCTATAATTGCTCTAATCGAGGGAGGTATCGCACTAAGACTAAGAGGAGCATACTTCGCCATAGCTACTATCGGGCTGAACGAAGGAATTAGGTACTTTATTGAAGGTGCAAATATCTGGGGTGGAAGCTTAGGAATTATAGCAGTTAAAGAATTTAGATCAGCTTTTGGAAGAGAAGGTGCTCGTTTCCTAATGACTACAGCTGCAGATATAATGCTGTGGACAGCTGGTCTACTAGCTGTTATTGTTACATCTACATTCCTACTTAGTAGAATAGGTTTCGCTCTACAAGCAATAAGAGAAGACGAAGATGCAGCTCATGCACTCGGTATAAATACTACGAAGTACAAAGTAATAGCATTTACAATGAGTGCTGTCTTTGGTTCACTAATAGGATCGACATACTGGGCTCTGAAAGGAGCATATGTTGAACCAGACCATGTGTTTAATATACACTACACAGTAGAAGCTATAGTCGTTGTTATGCTAGGAGGCTCAGGTACACTACTAGGACCCATTATAGGTGGTACTCTATACGCACTACTAAACTACTACTTCAATGTCCTCCTACCCGGTCTTCAATTGCTACTACTTGCACCTATACTAATAGGAGTAGTTGTAGCTATGCCTGAAGGAATAGTCGGCTATATTCGATCAAAAGCTAAGAAGACAATAATAAGAGAGATATTCAGCTAGAGGTGGTACTCATGGGCGAAGAGGCTCTCTTAGTACTAGAAAATGTTACAAAAAGATTCGGCGGAATAGTAGCAGTAGATAATGTCAGCTTGACTATACGTAGGAGAGAACTAGTAGGAATAATAGGACCGAATGGTGCTGGAAAAACAACTCTCTTCAATCTAATAAACGGCGTGTATAAGCCAGATACAGGGAGGATTATCTTTGATGGAATCGATATAACAAATATGCCACCCTACAAGAGAGTAGAACTTGGACTAGCACGTACCTTCCAGATCCCTAGACCGTGGGGAGCACTAACAGTTAGAGAGAATGTAGCAGTAGGAGCTCTATTTGGTTCAGAGAGGAACCTTAATGTACTCGAAGCACTAGAAGAAGTAGATAGAATACTTGAAATTGTAGGATTATACGAGAAGAGAAACGAAATATCTTCCAAGCTAACAGTACCAGAAAAGAAGCTACTAGAGCTTGCACGTGCTCTTGCAATGAAACCTAAGCTTCTACTCCTAGATGAAGTAGTAGCAGGAATGAGTCCAGCAGATGCAGATAAAATAGTAGATACTATAAAGAGGATACGCGATGAACTAGATGTAGCTGTAGTAGCACTAGTAGAACATGTCATGAGAGCAGTTGCTCGTTTCGCAGAAAGAGTAATAGCTATGCATCAAGGCAGAATACTCTTAGAAGGCCCCCCACAAGAAGTACTAAGAGATAAGAGGCTCGTAGAAATATACCTGGGAGAGATACCATCATGGCTGAGATAAGGTGGGAATATGATGCTACTAGTTAACGAAGTAGAATCAGGCTATGGAGAAATGCAAGTTCTATGGAAAGTATCGCTAGAAGTCTCCAAGAAATCTATAACAGTAGTACTT
>JALTYD010000161.1 GCA_027046525.1 Pyrodictiaceae archaeon | reverse complement strand
TCCCACAGCAACTCTACCCAAATAGATCACCATCTCTAGATTATGTTACAGTCTAAGCTCTTTAAGAAATAGAGGACAAATAAGTACTAATTCTATAGAGTACTAGTGTTATAGAGAAAAATATATATGACTTGTATGTGAATACATTTTCAGTGCTGTAGTAGAGATAAACTAATGCGTGAAGACAATGGTGACTGTCTCACCTAATCTACTATCACGTCATCTTAATACACCATTACTAAAGAAAGCGTATTCTGTTATTGAATCAGATGAAGAAACAATGGAGCTTATAAGAATGGCAAATATAATGGCAGTTCATAGAATGATGTATAATGATCACGGCATCGTGCATGTTAGGATAGTAGCTGGTACTGCACTTGAATTACTAGATCTTGTACTACAAGCTGGGCAAATACCTTCTACTTTACACGATAGATCAGCAAAAAATATAGATGAAGCAAAGCTAGTTGTACTACTCGCTTCTTATCTCCATGATATAGGTAATTCTATTCATAGATTTAACCACGAACAAGTAGGAGCGATATTAGCCAAAGATATTCTAGATAGAATTCTACCAGATATTCTTGGCTACCGCGGCAAACGTATGATAGCATTAAGACAAGAAATAATGCATGTAATTTATGCAACAGAATATCATACGAATTGTCTAACACTTGAATGTAGTGTTGTAAAGATAGCAGATGGACTCGATATGTCAGAAGGAAGAGCTAGAATTCCATATAAGCTAGGCAAAGTCGATATGCATGCAATGTCAGCCTTAAGTATCAAGAAAGTAGAAATAGAGAAAGGAGAAAGACCTATCAAGATAATTGTGAGAATGGATGATATGGCGGGATTATTTCAATTAGAACAAGTACTTATGCCAAAGATAAGGACAAGTACAATACAAGACTATATAGAGATCTATATGATTTTGCCCGACAAGACAATAAAATACTATCCACGATACGAGTAGAAGAAATAACAGGCTTATCGATAGGAATAGATCAGAGACTAGAATGAATTAATATTTACTAGGTAGTAGTAATCCTATCAGAAAACTCACAGTCAATATGATAGCTACTGGTACTATCCTTCTAATATTAGTACGCTCCTCTATCACAGAAACTATCTTACTAATTAGATCACCAGAAGAACGTTCACCTCCGGATCCTTGATTATCTGTGGATCTTACATCTACTGTATATGTTGCTTGACTAGGACTACTCACTCCTAGCCTCTCTTTGTATGATGTTAATGTCTGAGAACTATTATGGTCATGTTTATCACAATCTACTATAATTTGTCCTGTCTCTTCATCTACAATTATATCACATACATCATTAGCTTGCGACGATGAGTTAGTATTCTCTGGCGAGGCAGCTACAACAGTATACGTAGCTGCTACGAGAAAGAGTAAAAGTACTGATACAAGTACTAATCTCTGCACATTTTTCACCCATTCTATATTTATCAACAATAGCTGGTGTTCAATGTTTGAGCGTGATATTTATGGGGTAATTATCTATACGTGTGCTCTCATGAGAAAAGAGGGAATATCCCAGTATTTATTTATTTCTAGTGATATTTATAGACTAACTAGAGTAAATTTTTCTTATTAATTTTATCCATTCTTAGGGAGCCACTATTAGCTAAATTAACAATATTGTTTCTTGCAGATACCTCTAACCTTGAGGTTGTAAGTAGCTTCTTACTCAACGTATATGCAAGGCTTAGTATGGATTTTAAAATGTCTATTTCATCCGATTCATAGCCTATATTTTCAGCTCTCCTCAGAATAGAGGTAATTAGTTCTATCTCATTGAAAGCAATTTTTCTCAGAAACAACATATCTGCCTTAGTAAGTTTATCTTTCTTAGCTAGTTTTCTAAGTTTATCATATAGTTCAAAGGGATTTAAACTAGCTATTTGAGTAGCAAGAAGAGCTATTTCGATGTCTTCTGGCATTTCTGTTTTATTATTTTCTACTGGTTCTCCTCTTGAGACATAGTGTTCTAATGCACTAATAACTGCTCTTACATTAACGAATTTCCACCAATGTTGTGTATTACTTTTATAGCTTGTCTCTATAACACCATAGTCTCTTTCTAAGATCCGTAGGAGCATCGACGGATTATAGCTTATTCCCCAGCTCTTTAATCTAGCTACTATTTCGCGATAGCTAAAATCACCTAGCCTAAAGACATTTGTTTCTTTGGATGAGAGATATGAATCCAAAGCAGCACGTAATACAGCGTAGGCTCTCTCACCATATTCTACTAGAAATTCTAGTATACGTGCTTCTAGTGTATCCATACTAGTTGATTTCTCCATGTAAACACCTATTACTACAAGATCACTAGTACAAACCAAGATTTCATATACGTAATCATGTTTGAATATGTATACTTCCATGAAGCCCAGGCTATCTAAACAGAAATTGGTACTACACGAGTATTAACATAATCAATTATCTAGGAATACCGATGATTATAACAAATTTGGTCCCACAATAATTGTATAAAGCATAAATGGTGGGATAAACGTGTTAGAAAAAGCTTATAATACTTTAAATTATAC
>JALTYD010000160.1 GCA_027046525.1 Pyrodictiaceae archaeon | reverse complement strand
GTTATCGTTATTAGGTTTGCAAAATAATAATTATTTAAAATAAACCTGTGCTCTTTACGAAACAAGTATAGTATTCACCATAAAAATAAACAACTAAAATAGTTTAACATTCTTGATGATTATAGAGTAATATAACAAATAAAAACCCACCAAACTGCATCGCCAAGGGATATGCAAATCCGCCAACAATTTTTTCATCAGAGGATACGAGAAATCCATACTTAATTATTCCAATGTTAGCGTATATACCATCGTTAATAATCTTCTTAATATCTTCCTCTCCTCCAATAATCATGATATGTAGACCTCTATCTCTCATAGAGAATAAACTCTTCTGCCCAATACAGATAAAATCAACTTTCTCCATCCTAGCAACATTATCAACAATTCTAGCTCTATGAAACTCTACTCTAACACTACCCTGTAGATATGAATCACGGCCAGAGAGCTCTACATCAACAATACATATTTTTCTAAACATAGTGTTTCTAATATCTAGTAAAACTACAATAGAGTTATTACTAAATTCTGCTTCAGCATTTTCTACACTGACTTCTCCAACTAAGTAGAATAAAAATACAATAACAGACAACAATACTAGACCTACTATAGCTATAGTCATCCTCCTATAGTCCATCTATACCACCTAATTAAGTAGTCCTCCAAAATACTCGTAGTAGAGATATAATGAGATTAGAATAAGTAACAAGCCTTGAAATCTACCCAACATCTTAAGCCTTGTAATCCTATCTAAAAATAATACAAATCTAGTACTAGTAGCTAAAGCAAGAAGATAAGGTAGTATAAAACCAGTACTAAAAATAGTTGATAATATAATAGCAGTAATAATGTTGTTCTTACTAAATGAAGCAACTAAACCAACCACTACTAGTAGGAAAGGAAGACTACACTGTAGCCCAAGTACTGGTAGAAAACTAGTAGCTCTACTACTAGTAGAGAAGTAGAATTCTCCTGTCTTAACAAGCCTAAGACCAACTACCATTATAAAACTAGATATGACTGAGATAAAGACAACAAATAAATTAAGAGGTAGCCTGAGACTAACAACATACAGCAAAGCAGTAGCAAGACCAATAACAGATATAGAGAAAAATAATCCTAAGAAACTACTAACTAGTATTTTTCTAGTACTCCTATCTCTGCCCTTGCTCCCCATAGTAGCTCCATAAATAACTACTAGCGGTAGACTACAAGGAGATAAAGCAGCCATAAATCCAAGCCCAAAAACAGCTATACTGAGAGGAGTAAAAGAACTACTATTCAGACTCTCTACATCTAAATAGCTACTCTCAGAACTAGTTAATACTCTCTCTACAAATTTTACTAGCCCAGAATACTGATCTAGTACAAAAATACCTACATGTCTACCAACTTCTAAGCCCCCCTTATAGACTACTACTGTAGGTGTACCAGGTATACCTAGACGCGATAGTAGTTTTAGAGTATACTTAGGATCTACTCTAAGCATTTCATCAATATGTGCAGAGACTATAACTAGTCTACTACTATAGCTACTCTGCGCCAGCTCTCTAATAGCTGGTCTAACTATCTCGCATCCTCTACAAAATTCCTGCTCAAAGAAAACAAGAACATAATCATCACTACTTTCGATAAATTCTAAGAGACTAGTAGGATCACTGATACTCAGCAGCCCGCTACTCTTACTCGTAGAGCTACTCTCTACATATAATTCGTAGAAAAAACTCATAGACAGATATACAAACGATAGTAGAAGAACATAGATCAATAATTTATTCAGAGAAACTTTACTTATAATCATTCTAGTACTAAACTTGCTAGTAGGAGACATACTAGCTAGACGCCTCTACAATAGCCTTAAATAGTTCTTCTGCTACTCTATCCTGTCCTCTAATCCATCCCTCTTCTGTTGGACTAACATAGTATCTAACAACACCATTCTTATCAATAACTACGAAGAAAGCACTATGATCTATTAATCCATCTTCTCTACGTTCTACGAAAATAGTATACTCACTCCATAATTTCTCCATAACATCAGGTTTATCGTAGATCCATATCCACTTAATACCTCTAGCCATATAATCGCCTGCTTTAGCCTCCATATACTCTCTAGCATCATTAATAGTCTCTGACCATGGATTTACACCTATAGTAATAAATACTACGTCTTCTTCTAGGCCCTTCTCGAGTACTAGATTAAAAGTATAGATAAGAATACTCGTAATCCAATGACATACACTCGGGCAGGAAACATACTGTGGCATTAATACATTAACTTTCCCTCCTATAGGTACTTCCAGTAGTCCAGCAGTTGTATTAACTAATACTGGCTCTACAACTTCTGTATAATTTGTAACAACTACATACTGATTACTAGGTGTTATATACTCTCTAGGTAGCTGCTCTGTCTTCTTCTCGTAGATATAAGGTGCCACTACGAGAGCTAGTAGTGAGCCTATAATAGCTGGTACGATAATAGCTAAGATAAAATACTTAATACGTATATCCAACAACTACACCTCCCAGCTATAGACTCTATATCGATATAAGCAAGATCAGTACTAGTGCTGGATAACTGTGTCTCCTGAATCTATAATCTATATTA
>JALTYD010000159.1 GCA_027046525.1 Pyrodictiaceae archaeon | reverse complement strand
ATATATCGTTTACAGAGGAAGGTTCAGAAACTATTGTGTCAAGGCTTTTCCACCTAGCTAATTTAATGAAATTTAATTTAGTAGCAGTAACACCACCACTACCACCTAATATTAAACAAAATACCCCATATAACGTAGAGTTAATCGAATTAAATTACCCAAAAATACACATATATTCTGTCTTGCTTGCAGCAAAATTATCAATAAATATGGCAAAACTACTCACTTCTATAAAAACACGTTCAACAAAAATATTCGAAGAAATAGGAGATATAAGTATAGTCTATAATGAGTTAGTGAATCAGTATCAAGACGTCTTAGAAGATCTTGTAGCTGAAGTAAAGAAATATAAAAAGCTATTTATTTTTTCAACACCTACTCTTTATCCAGCAGCTATATTCAAGAGATACTATACATTACTCTGGGGAGCAGATGTATATCTCTTCCCTCTATCCTCTCTGACAAGCAAGAACATCGAAGAACTCTTGGATAACAATACACTTGTATTAGTATTAGCTTCTACTGTAGAAGAGGATCTAATACGTGAAGTAAAGTTTAAACTCACAGTGAAAGAGATTATAAACGAATCTTTGATAAAAACTATCGTGATAAAGACAGATCCTCTCACTGCAGGTATTTACGGTGTACTTCTATCTGAGAAGTATTCAGAAATACTAAATAGGTAGAGGGTAGAGATAGAGAATGTACAACATAGCTATAATCCATAGCTATGAGACACTGACATGGACAACTAAACAGTTATTGAAAGCAATCGAGAGACATGGTGAAAAATCTATCTATATCACATGGGACCATATTCTCTTGAAAACAGGTAGAGATATTGATAGAAAAAACTACCTAGAAGTAAGAGGTAAGAAACTCACTATTGATGCTGCAATCGTTAGAAGCCTAGGAAGAAGTATAAGTCCAGAACAATTCATTTCGAGATTATCGATTCTCCAAGTAATGGAATCGAATAACGTTTTTGTAGTTAATCCAAGCTCTTCTCTCTTAAAAGCTAGAAACAAATTCCTCTCCTTAAATATACTAAGAGCGAACAACGTACCCATACCTGAAACTAATCTTACAGAAAACCCCTCGATAGCACTACAACTAGTAGATAAATCTACTAAGCCTCTCGTAGTAAAACCAATAATGGGTAGCTTAGGATTAGGTCTATTCAAAGTCGATGATGTAGATAGTGCATATCACGTTATAAACCTCCTATCGAGGTTGAAACAACCAATTATCCTACAGAAGTATATAGAGAAAAAGAATAGCCGTGATATCCGTGTACTAGTTATTGACAAAGAAATAACAGGAGCAATGTATAGATACGCTCCTGAATCTACGTGGAAGACGAATATAGCAAGAGGAGCTAAGCCAGTAAAAGCAGAGATAACAAAAGATATCGAACAGGTTGCTCTAAAAGCAACTGAATCCCTCAATCTATTCTATGCAGGTATTGATATAGTGGAAGAAGCTGGGACAGAAAACATATATGTTCTAGAGGTTAATGCATCGCCTCTCTGGAGAGGGCTACAAAAAGTTACTCAAATAAATATAGCTGATATCTTAGTAAGGAAGATAATTAGGTATCTTAGAAAGTAGCCTAAGGTCTAGGAGCCAACAGATATTCTACATCTCCACCTCCAGGTAATTTAAACATTAAGCGTAGAGGCATTTGAGGAGAAAATTCTATAACAATAGTATCAGCAACTTTTGTAAGTGAAATTACATGCTTTAAGTATTCAATACTATATGCTGATTTACCAGGTTCTTTTACTTCGTATTCGATGAGAGAAGGAGCATCACGCGGTAGTTTTGTCTCAGCCAAGCTTTCTCCTACACCTCTAATTACAAAAACATCCTCACTCGAAGCATCTAATTCTACTATTTCCCCGATACTCTCAGCATCTTTTAGTGCATCTCTAAAGGGCTCAACTATCATTGCAATACGATTAGCTAGCTCTATTTCACCCTCTGGTATCTCAGGTTGTGGTACTTCTAGGTTTCTTATTGTAAACTTTTTTATAGCTGAACTATAAATAGTCCAGGTTACTTCTTCTTCGCTTATATCAATATCTAGTCTTTCTCCTTTCTTTCCACGAGATAGTATCTTTACTACTCTCTCTAGGCCAAATCCCATTGTTGCATAATCATTCTCTATGCTGTATTCTAGGAAGATTTCTGGTGGTAGATTTACTTTCAAAAGAGCGACGCGAGCATCATCAAGTGCAACTATCTTGAAACCATCATTAGCCACTGTAATTGATACTTCATCGACAAGCTTAGAAACAGTTTCAAAAATAGCGTGAAGAGACTTAGCATCAGGGAACGATAATTTAGCCCTAGACAATATTTGCCCCCAATAGGACTATTAACAAGAGGAGAATATAAGAATGAGTAGCCCAGCCATGAATAGCACGGCAGTAGGAAAAGAGGCCGACTAGAGAAAGGTAGTACAATCATGGTTCAACGCAGTAGTATAAAGCTTCTAAAGAGTATAGAAGATGAATGGGTAAAATTTAGAGGTTCAATAGAAGAAAGAATAGATCGATATATTGATGATATTGAAGAAACAGAAATTGTTGAAGCTACAAAGTATATATATAGTGG
>JALTYD010000158.1 GCA_027046525.1 Pyrodictiaceae archaeon | reverse complement strand
CTTAATACTAGTGATCCACTATATAAGTTGATAATCTTGAAGCTACGTACTTCTTAGAACTTTACACATTATTACACATTACTACTAGCTGTGTATTGTAAACTAGCTATATATCTTCCCTCTAGTAATATTCTACTACTCGAGGAAGAGCGAATTGGCTAAAAGACCTATTTACGAAGAAGTTGTTGGCGATACTATTCTTGTCGAATACGAAGAGTACGAAATAGAGCATCCAAGCTATCTCGTTATAGGATTAGCAGATGTAGGTCTAGTAGGTTCTATCTCAGCAAATCATCTGGCTTCATCGCTAAAGCTAGAAGAAGTAGGAGGAGTTGATATAGCATCTATGATGCCACCTATAGCAGTCGTAGACAAAGGTGTGATAAGACTACCATTTAGATTATATGCTGGTAAGAACCTAATTGTCTTATCAGCAGAAGCTCCACCTCCTCCTTCCTCAATACCTGCATTCTCACAACTACTAATCGACTATGCTATGAAGAAAGGAATAGACTATGTTGTATCACTCATGGGATTAGCCTCGCCGAGAAGAATGGAAGTAGAAGAACCAAAAGTGTACTGGGTCGCGAGTAATGAGAAAGCAAAAAGATTAGTAGAAGGAATAGGTAAGATGCTTATGCTAGAAAGCGGCTATATTGTTGGACCATATGCTCTTATTCTTAAATATGCTATTAGAAGAAGAGTAGCTAACTTGATACTGATGGCTGAATCCTTCGTTGAATTTCCTGATCCTGAAGCAGCTGCTACTCTACTGAAACATTTATCCACAATCACTGGGGTAGAAATAGATACTGAGGCACTTCTAAAAGAAGCTGAACTGATAAGACTTAAACTAAGAGGACTGATGAAGAAAACACGTCAAACTATGGCAGAGATGGGAGCTCCAAGTCCTACAATGTATGCATAAGGGGTGAAAGGTTTGAGCTTCTTTGATGAAATAGAGAGAGAAATAGAAAAAGTAAGAAGAAGAATACTGAGAGAAGTGAATAAGTTTCTACTAGAACACTATGGATATGTTGAGAGAGATTGGGATGAAAAGGGGAATATACAACCACTGTATACAATACATGAATATCCTGATAAGTACGTTATAATCTTCGACCTAGCAAATGCAGATACTTCTACTCTCGAGGTAAAAGTAGTTGGCCAGAAGCTTCTAATTGAAGCTAATATGGAGAAGAGTGTACAACTAAGTGATATCTACGGAGACTTTATCGGAAAAGAGTTGTCTATAAGCCGATATAAGCACGAGATAGAACTGCCACCATTTGCAGATCCTAGTAAGATGAAGGTTAAAGTTAGTAGAAGAAAAATAGTGGAAGTAGTTATACCTAAGAAGTTGTGATATATAGGACGCTTTACCTATAACTGAGAGGGTTAAAGATGGTAATAAGAGTAAAAGTGAATATACCAAGAAGCCATCCAAGATACGAGAGCTTATTACTACGAGAGAAGATTGTAGATGCAATGATAGAAGGAGTTGTAGTACCAGAAGGTCTAATAGCTCATGGACGTGGAGAATGCTTTGATTACCTTATCGGAGAGAAAACGAGAGATTTTGCAATAAAAGCTATTAATGCTGCAGCAGCAAGACTAGTCTTAGCTAGCTATCCTGTTATATCAGTTAACGGGAACACTGCAGCTCTTGTAGCAGATAAAATCGTAGAACTAGCTCATGAGCTTAATGCTCCACTAGAGGTAAACTTATTCTACTACACTAGGAAGAGAGCAGAAGCTATTAAAAAAATACTAGAGAAGTATGGTGCTGATCTAGTTGTAGGAGTAGATGATAGATCTAAGGAAATAAAAGGTTTGGAACACGAGAGAGGAAAAGTAAGCCCTCGAGGAATTTACCGAGCAGATGTTGTCCTCGTAGCTTTGGAGGATGGAGACCGTACTGAAGCTCTAAGGAGAATGGGTAAGACAGTAATTGCTATCGATCTAAACCCTCTGAGTAGAACTGCTCGAAAAGCAAACATAACCATTGTTGATAACATTGTTAGAGCATTACCTCTGCTCGTTGAGCGAGTAAAAACATATAAGAAGAAGAGTAGAGAGGAACTGGCTAGACTATTAGACTTCTATAACAATGAGGAAGTTCTTAGGGAAGCAATAGCCTATATTGCTAGGAGGCTTACTAAGCTTTCTCGAGAATATAAGTAAGAACTAATAGTATAGTACTATACTAATTCTATGGCTATATACTTGGAGGGGCTATTTTGAGCTATGAAGGTATTATTGATAGAGATGAAAGAGGCTATTTAATTAGAATACCACCAGAGATTATAGAGAGCTTAAGGTGGAAAGAGGGAGAGCACGTAAAATTAGATATAAGTGAATGGAGAGGAAAAGTAGTAATAGTTGTTTACAAGAGTTAACTTTCTAGATTCCAAGGTTTGCCTTTTTTCAATATTTTATCTGGTAGAACATCTTTGTACTGTCTTAGGAATCTTATATCTTCGTCTCTGCTTCTAAGGTTATCTGGGAGCATTCTCGGTATCTCTTCTATGATTGGATACCATCTCCCACAACTACTACAGTACATTGCTCCTGTTACTACTTCTATGCTTAGGCATTTATCGCAAGGTGTTTTCTCAGTTATTTCTTCGATCTTTTTACC
>JALTYD010000157.1 GCA_027046525.1 Pyrodictiaceae archaeon | reverse complement strand
AACTAGGATTAGAATACTACTCAGCTGGTAAGATATTCAGAGAAATAGCACGAGAGAGAGGATTAACACTGGAAGAGCTTAACCGTATAGCTATGAAAGATCCAAGCATAGACTATGAGATAGATAGTAGGACTATTAAGCTTGGCTGTAGAGGAGGACTAGTTATTGATGGACATCTTGTTGCATGGGTTTTAGGTAATATTGCTGATGTACGAGTCTATGTGACAGCCGATGTTAACGAGAGAGTAAAGAGGATAGCTAGGCGTGAAAAAAAGGACATTAATGATGTCTACAGAGACACTATCTTCAGAGAACATATACACTACCTCAGATTTCTAGAGATCTATGGTATCGATATAACGAATCTATCTGTATTCAACCTAGTAGTTGACACGACAAATCTAGATCCAGACACTGTATACAGTATAGTGAAGAAGTATGTATGTAGCTTCATTAAAGCAAAAGGATACAAGGTAACAGAATGTTAAGACTTAAAGAACCCCTCGTAGCTAGTTTGTTGTTGGTGGTAGTATGGCAGCAATAGAAGTTGGGAGAATATGTGTTAAAACAAGGGGGAGAGAAGCTGGGAGGAAATGTGTAATTGTTGATATTATTGATGAAAATTTCGTACTAATAACTGGTCCAAAGGATATTAGTGGTGTGAAGAGAAGAAGAGCTAATATCAATCATATAGAAGTTCTAGATAAAAAGATAGAAATAGAAGCTGGAGCAAGTGATGATGAGATTAGAAAAAAGCTAGAAGAAGAAGGATTACTAGAATTTATGAAAGAGAGAGTAAAGATTGAGCTAAAACCTGCACTACTCTAAGAGTAATTAAAAGAGATTAGAGAATAGAGTATAACAGTTTCTTTCTACTAGTTGATAACTTGGTGTATAACTCCCTGACTAATTAGTGTAAATAGTACGTACTTTTATGGTATCTTGTATATAGAATGTCCAGGGTAGTAGATATGGTAGAAAAAGATGTAGAAGGACTCAAGTTTATTAAATCAGTAGAGGAATATGCAGGTATAGAGAGAAAATGGTTTATTCGAGTAGAAGCAGCTACAGATCCGAAGTATGGAAAATATCCTTGGCAGAGACCGATAGAGGAACATATCAAACTAGGCGTTATACCACTTGATAAACCACCTGGACCTACAAGCCACGAAGTTGTTGCCTGGATTAAGAAGATGTTGGGGCTTTCAAAAGCTGGACATGGAGGTACTCTTGATCCAAAAGTTACAGGTGTTTTACCTATTGCCCTGGAAGAAGCTACAAAGATTATTGGTTTAGTAATGCATACAAGCAAGGAGTATATATGCGTAATGCAGTTGCATAGTGAAGTAAGTAGAGAGAAACTAGAGAGAATAATAAAGATGTTTGTTGGAGAAATTTACCAAAGGCCACCTCTTCGTAGTAGTGTTAAGAGAGCAATAAGAAAGAAGAAAATCTATAGGATAGATCTACTTGAATATACAGGCAAGTACGTACTATTGAGAGTAGAAAGTGAAGCAGGTACATATATGCGGAAACTATGTCACGATATTGGTCTTTTACTAGGTGTTGAGGCACATATGAGAGAATTAAGAAGGATAAGGACAGGGCCCTTTAGAGAAGAAAAAGGGCTTGTAAGGCTACAAGATCTTAGCGAAGCTATTTACCAGTGGAGAGAAGAAGGTAAAGAAGAATTATTGAGGAAATATATTCTACCAGTTGAATATGCAGTTGCACATTTACCTAAGATAGTTATTCTCGATAGTGCTGTTGATGCTATTGCACACGGTGCCGATCTAGCAATACCGGGTATTTCAATGTACGAAGAATTTAAGAGAGGAGAGCTGGTCGCAGTGTTTTCATTAAAAGGAGAACTAGTTTCTATAGGTATAGCACAGGTAGATTCATTAGATATACCGAAAATGGAGAAGGGAATAGTAGTAAAAACGAGGAGAGTTATAATGAAGCCAGGTATCTATCCAAAGATGTGGAAAACAAACAAGTAGGATAGACTGGCAAGGTCAAGGTATATTGTAATGGATAGACATTATTACTCGAGAAGTAGATCAAAAGAAGGAGCTCTCGAGATAATATCAGATTATATTAGAGGAGTTACTGTAGAATTTTTTGTAAAACCAGGTGTATTCTCAAAGAGAGGAATAGATGTTGGTACAAAGCTATTAATAGAAAACGCAGTAGTACCTGAGGAAGGAACAATACTAGATCTAGGATGTGGTTACGGTGTTATTGGCATTACATTAGCTAAGGTATTTCCAAAGATAAAAGTTATTATGGTAGATATAAACCCAGTAGCTGTCAAGTTAGCACAGATGAATATAAGACATAACGGAGTAGAAGATAGAGTAGAGGTCTACCAAGGTGATCTCTACGAACCTGTGAGAGGAATAAAGTTCGATGCTATTATTACGAATCCACCACTAGCAGCTGGATTAGATACTGTAAGTAGAATAATCGTAGAAGCTCCACAATATCTGAAAGACAGAGGACTACTAGAGATGGTTTTAAGGAAGGGAGAGAATACTATTCTTAAAAAAATAAACGAAATAGGTCTTACCACATTAAAAATCTATAGGAAGAAAGGCTATACTATATTAGTAGCAACAAACCGTGATGATCCGTATAGAATATAAG
>JALTYD010000156.1:9060-12283 GCA_027046525.1 Pyrodictiaceae archaeon | reverse complement strand
ATTATGACGTAGTGTGTAGGTCCTCTACTACTCTCTGCGAATAGTTGGTGTATATGTATTACTCCTCTCGGCTCTGCTTCTACTCCTGTTTCTTCTAGTAGTTCTCTAGTAGCTGCTCTGTATATATCTTCTCCGGGATCTACGTGTCCTCCAGGTATACTCCATCTACCTGGGAATGGTTTGTATTTTCTACGTACTAGTAGTATCTGGAAATCTCTAGAGCTGGGGGGAGGATATGGTTTTATTGTTACTGCTCCAACACCTAGTACTGGGCCAGTATACTTAGCCACTTAGTACACCATTCTATTCTTCTACAACTTCAGCATCTAGGTATTCAACTGCTATATAGTCTACTTCTCTGTCTTGTGCTTCTCTAAATCTCCTAGAGACTAAGTGTGATGCTTGTTTATATGCTTCTTCGAGTTTCTCGAAGGGTATATATACTAGTGCTCCATCGCTTGTTTCTAGGAATACTGCGAATTTCTTAGCTGAGTAGTCTGCTACTACGTGTAGACAGGGTGGATCTATACACTCGTAGTTGTTTGTAGGCGGCATCTCTGTAGTCCTCCTCTATACTTACCTAGTGAGTACTATATTATTCTTTTACTATCTATAGCTCTATAGTATTCTAGTTGTTCTATAGGTTAGATTTTTCACCCCCTCTTCCTAGAATAGTAATAGTCTAGAAATAGCTAGTGGAGGTATAGAACTAGTTGACTAGTACTCCTAGAGCTATTATAGTATACTTGTTATTGTCTACTATACTAGTAGTTATTGCGCCTGCTATAAGCTATGCACAAATGCCAGGTCCTATGCCTCAACGTGGTATGTTTAATATTACTTTTAATGTTATTGAAGCTGAGCAGAAGATAATAGTATATAGTGATGGAGCAATACAGCCTGTCTACAAGCTAGTTGCAGAGCTTAGATCAGCTGAAGAACTAGGAATAGTAGATTTCTATTTCAGAGCTAGAGGTAGTTATGATGGAAAAACAGACTATAGTGAGTATTCTTATAGAGTTAATGGAGTATTTCCAGGACAGACTACTAGTGAGCCATTTAGTTTTACTCTATCAGCAGAACTAAACTTCAACTATAGAGGTAGAGGAGAAGGTATACTAGATCTCGTCGGCTTTATTATTGCCGAGAATAAGACAGAGAAATATAGAGTAGATTTTAGTATATCCATGGAGCAGACAAGGAATATTGTAAAACTTAGTGGAGAAGTAATAGTACCACAAGATCTAGTAGAGGGGGGAGGAGAACCTAAGCCTCTCCCAAGTATAGAGGAGATAAATAGACAGCTAGCTAGTAGAGGATTTGGCTATATTAGAGTAGACTCTATAGGCTTCGATGTACTAGCTGGTGAACGTATACGTATCAGAGGAGAAGCTACTATTGACTTAGACGAGATGATAGAAACAGCTATTGCTAATGGATTATCTCAGGATAACGCAGAAGAAGTAAAGAAATTCCTCCAGAACGAGTATAGAGTTAGTGGTAAGACAGTTGCAGAAATTACTCTCAAGTATAGCGATGGTAAGCTTGAAGGAGAAGGTAGTATAGTATCAGAACAAGCTGGTGATCTCGTAGAGATAGAGAAGTTATCAGCAGAATCTACTGATGCTCTAATAGCTCTATTTACTTCGCTGATGAGGCCTCTCACTGTAGATAAGCCAGAACTAGGACTAGTTATCTCTAATATACAAGTAGCTGCAATGGCTCGTGCTAAAACTGCAGTTGTGAGAGCACCTCCTAGTACAATGGAGGCTGAAGTATCTATCGAGAGTATAGATTCTAAGACTATAAAGATAGTTATCAACTATAAAGCACATCGTATAGGTCTAGCTAGGCCAAGTAGTGATCCAGGGAGAGATGCTGAGAAACTACTACTAATATATGGTGAAGACTATGGTAGCTTAGTAACTACTGTATCACAGATAGGATATATGGTTCCAGGGTTCAACAAGGCTATACCGATAGAGATAGTACTAGAGCCTGCATCTAGCGGTATAACTATAGAGCCTAGGAAGACTAGCTATACAGAGCTAGGCCTTGTAAGAGTATCAATAGAGAAACCAGTAGCTACAACTAGTCCACCTACAGAGACGACTCCGAGTCCGCCAGCGAGCCCACCAGCAACTACTCCGCCAGAGACAACATCTACATCTCCGAGCCCGTCAACAACACCTAGAGAGACTGAGGAGAGTCCAGTAGAGACAACAACAGAGACTACTACTCCTAGTGCTAGAGGTGTAAATTGGGTAGTAGTAGCTGCTGCTGTAGTAGTTGTTGTAGCTGCTGTAGTTGCTGCTCTGCTGATGCTGAGGAGGAGATAGCTCTAGATCTATTCTTCTTTTTTATAGAGAGTTCTAGATCTCGGCTCTACCTATATATAGGATAGGTATATTTTGTTTCCTCTATAGGGGTATAGTATCGTAAGAGGAGGACTTAAGCTATTAGCAGTACTTGTAGTGGCAGGTGCAGTTGTAAAACTCGTAGGAGCAGGATTATCTAGTAGTAGAGCACTACTAGTTGATGGTATAACGTGTATAGCTGCTATAGTATCACTAGTTTTTATGGCTTGGTTTTTTAGAGCATCTACTAGTCCACCAGACGAAGAACACCCCTATGGGCATAAGAGGATGAAATATGGTGGTGTACTAGCTACAGTATCTACTTATATGTTTGCTTCAGGTGCATCACTAGTAGCTGTAGTAACTGGGCTTAGAGGGTATAGTGTAGGCTACGAAGCTGTACCAGCTGCTCTAATTGGAGGCGGTATATATGCAGTAGCACTACTAGTCTCTAGGAGTATGGATCCAGCTGTGAGGATCTATACAAGATTTACATCTTCTGAGCTAGTAGAGAGTAGTGTAGCTACTATAGGTGCACTACTAGGGTATCTCTCTAGCTATATCTACGACTTAGTAGGTGCTGCAATAATACTAGGCTATATTGTGAGAGAAACTCTAGAAGCTCATAGATACCTAGTAGATATTATCTCTGATAAAAGTGCACCTCTCTCACTATATAGACTAGTAGAGAATGAAGCTACCTCGAGGGGATTTACTGTAGCAAAAATAAGACTACGTATGCTAGATGAGAAGCACTGTAGTGGAGATGTAGAACTACTAGTACCGAGAGATATGCCTCTAGAAGTAGCAGATATACTAGCTGATGAAATCTCTGATAATCTCTCAAAACTAGGATGCGATATAAC
>JALTYD010000156.1:0-9050 GCA_027046525.1 Pyrodictiaceae archaeon | reverse complement strand
GATATAACTATACATGTAGGTGTAGAGAAGGGAGAGAAAGAATAGCTAGAGAGTCTAGGGCTTGATAATCTTCACTCGTATATCCTCGTGGAATAGTAGCTCTGGGAGAGCATAGAGGAATCCTCTAAGCTTAGATACTGGTACTACTACAGCACCCTCTACGAAAGGCTGTATATAGTGCTTCAAGACTATAATAACAGGTAGTATCCTCCAAGTACCGAGAGGGAGTCCTAGGCTCCTCCAGTATTTCTCGAGTCTATTAATTCTCTTGTGTAGCTGTTGTGCTACTAGTTTGAGTCTACTAGGACTAGTATATCTTGGCTGCCAGTGTTTACAATCTATAGCTAGTCCATGTGAAGCAGCTAGACTTAGAATATCTAGCTCTAAGCCCCATGGACCAGCTACTTTGAGGCCTCTATAGACTCTATATCCTGCTTCTCTGAGTACACGTGCTGTATACTCTTCGAAGAGTCTCCAGTCTAGTTTCGTAGAGACTATATTCTCTGGGACTCCTATCTTAGTAGCAGCTATTGCTAATTCTATCTTATCGTAGACTATTATACAGCCACCCCTATAGCTGATAAAACTATAGCTAGTCTGGCTAGCTAGATTATCTACTAGTTCTAGGATATCCTCCTCTGGGATATATAGAGTACTAGCTAGTTTGCTCAGCTCTATACATTCTCCTCTCCTAGCTTCGAGTAGTTTAGCTACTAGAGAGTACATCTTAGTAGCTAGCCCGGGCAGATAGCTAGCCACCTCGTATATTCTTGTATTCTAGTAGTCTTAGCACCCAATACTGGTATATATCTAGTAAATAAAAATTAGTGTAGAGGCGCTATGAGTGTATAGGGGGTATACTCATAGATTATAGAGAATTTATAGTAGATAGAGGAGATAGAGTAGATGCTACTATTATTAGACATAGTGGATTTACAGCACTAACTACTAGTCCTAGATACAATAGACCTAGATGGCCCTACTGCGCGAGAACATGGTGTCCAGGTAATAGAGTATATACTAGTAGTGGAGTATACATACAGGCAACGAGCGAAGCTAAATACTCTGTTGCTGTCAGAGTATATAGAGAGAGTAGGATTAAGAAGATACTATACAAGCTCGGGAGGATACTCAGTACTTATAGGAACCCCTACGAAGAACTACTAGCTAGACCCTCAATGAGGCTCCCCCTACCTGCAGTTGCATCTCCACCTACACGTGTCGAGGGGATGGTACTAGTAGTAGGTTCTGGTCTTGCGGGTCTAGCAGCAGCACTAGAAGCTGCTAGATATGGTGCTAAATCCATAATAGTAGAAGCTACTAGTAGACTAGGAGGATTCTCTAGATTCTTCAAAGGATACGATGCTGGCGAGAAGCTGAAGAAACTTATATCGAAAGTACTAGATGAGCCGAAAATAGCTATACTCTACAACTCTATGTATATAGGCTCGTACCCAGAAGGACACATAGTAGTTACAAGAGATGGAGCACTACTTGCTCCACATGATACACCAGTAGTATATAGTGGTGGGTCAGAAGCACCACCTCCAATAACACGTAACAATGATCTACCAGGAGTAGTATCAGCTGGGTATGGACTAGAACTAGTAGTAGAAAGTGGATATAAGCCTAAAAGAGTAGTAGTCCTAGGACAAGGCTACTGGGCTGGACTAGCAGCTGAGAAGATAGCAGAATCTCTACCACTAAGTTCTAAAGTATATCTACTCGTTAGGAGGAAATGGGCTAGTGGGATCTTCTTCGAGAAATATAGATCAAACATAGAATACATAGAGTATGAATACCTAGAATCTATTACTGGTAGAGATAGAGTTAGAGGAGTAAAGATAGATAATAACTATATAGAAGCAGATATAGTAGTATCAGCTCTCGAAGAATACCCTGATGCTAACCAAGTACTAGGAGTAGGATACAAGTATACAACTACAGGACCGAGAATACACATAAAAGAACCAGAAACCGACAGAGAATGGATAAGACAGAGAGATAATTTAATACCAGCTGGTTCTATCCTAGGCTATAGAGAACCTATAGTAGTAGAAGAATCAGGGAGAAGAGCTGGTGTATTCGCAGCATATCTACTAGGTAGAGCAAAAGAAGAAGATATAGAGTACCAGCCTGTAATAGACATAGCATCCGAGGAGAAGACGAAGAAGTTCAGTGAAGCACCACAATGGCTCTCAGAAGATATAGAAGGTCTCCAATTCATAGACTACGAAAACGATCTAGTAGTAGATGATATCCTAAGAGAATACAAGAGCACTTCTATGCTCGAAGAAATACCACGTATATCACCAATAGAGGGGGGTAGATTCAGCTACCCTGAAGCACTACAAGTAGTAGCAAAATACAACTCAGTAGAGATAGACGAAGAATTTGCTCCAAGAGTAGATCCTCCATATATACCAGTCCCTATAAGCTCTCTAGCTATAATAACAACAGAGCTTGAGCCCTAGTGAGGGACTAGTTATTGAGTGTAGAGAAATTCGAAGTAGCTGTAGTAGGTGGAGACTTAGCAGGTATAGCTACTGCATACCACCTAGCTAGACGAGGTATAGGAACACTACTACTAGTACCACCTAGAGAACCAGTACATAGGAAGATAGATCTACTAATACTCCACTACCCAGACTATACTCTATCGAAGATAGCTACTAGAGTATACAAAGAATTGAAAAACAAAAAACACGTAGAGAAGCGTGGAGCTCTATGGCTATTCCAGGAAGAAGACCTACTGAGGATATACGAGAAACTAAACAAGAGGATATGGGGCCCACTAGGAATTACAGCAAGACTAGTACCACTAGGAGAAGTAGAAGAACTATACCCACAGATAAACACGAGATGGTACATATTCGCAGCATATACGAAAGAAGAACTAGTAGTAGATCTAGATAGTCTTAGACGAGAACTACTAAGAGAAGCACGTAGAAGAAGCCTACTAGTCCTCTTCCGAGATATAGAGAAGATAACAACAAGTAGAGATAGAGTAGAATCTATAGTAGTCAGAGGAGTAGGTAGAATATCTATAGAAAACCTAGTACTAGCAGGACAATCAGTACAGACTATACCAAGAGAACTAGTAAATACTCCACAACTACTACTAGAAATAGGAGAAACTACAACAGAACTAGAACCATACAAATACACTATAAAACCACTACTAATAGACTACAGCGAAGAAAACTTCTACGTATGGCAGACTAGACAAGGAGTAATAAAAACACTCTATAGAACACTAGGAAAAACAACAAAAACATCACTAAGAATACTAACACGTACATCGAGACTATTATCAAAAATCCTCCACGGAGGAGTATACCTAAGAATAACAAGAACAGAAACAAACAAAATAGTAGCTAGTAAAACAAAATACCCACTAGTAGGAACAAACAACCAACTACCAGAAGGACTATACATAAACACAGGATATGGAGAAATAGGAGAACCAATAGCATACTATACATCAAAACTACTAGCAGAACAAATAACTAGAAACAAAACTCCAAGAGAAATACAAAAACTACAACCACCCGAAACAAAAAGCGGGTGAGAGCCAGAGTAGGTATATTCTTACACTCATATACAAAGATACTATCTAACACCCACCTAAGGGGCCCCAGGCTACAAGAGAACTAGTATATCTCAACAGACAGTCAACCCAGCGCCGGACAGCCCACCTCAGCCCACACTAGTAGTACTCTAGTACTGCTAGTAGTAGTCTTCTCTAAGACCCGTAAACAACAAAACGGTAACACCACAATGGACACCCACGGAATAATAGATCACCGACACGCTACACCCCTCTGCCCGCCCCAGGAGGATCTCTTAGAGACCCTGCCTACTTCTAACCTCCCCATAGGGGAGGTTTGTTTCGGCAGAGTCTCTGTGATGATCCTCCTAGGTTGGGCTTTGGGGCGTAGCGTATCTTGCTGGATTATTGGGATTTCGTGGGTGTCCTCGGTGTCGCCGTTTTGTTGTTTACGGGTCTTAGAGAAGACTACTACTAGCAGTACTAGAGTACTACTTTGGCGGGCCTTGGTGGTGCTGCGGGGTTCCCCGTTGGCTGTCTGTTGAGATATACTAGTTCTCTTGTAGCCCCCGCGCGGTTTGCCATCTTAGGTGGGTGTTAGATAGTATCTTTGTATATGAGTGTAAGAATATACCTACTCTGGCTCTCACCCATTACCTGTATATGGTATTGGGTGTATAGTTTAAAGGGTTAGGACTCATAGTATTTTAGGGAAACTTATTTATAGTGTGCTAGATTTTGGGGTTGTGTATCTATCTATGTATATATGTGTATTTCTATTTGTTGTATATCTAGGTCTATGATTATTGCTGCTGCTCTTTGTCCATGGTATAGGCTTGAGAAGACTGTAGTTACTGTTTCTCTGAGTTGTTCTAGTGGTATTTTTTCTCCACGTGCTGGTATATATGGTTCTCTCTTGTTTGTCTCCAGTATTTCTACGCCATCTATTCTTTCGTGTGCTCTTATTATCATATCTAGGTTGTTTGTCCGTAGGAATTCCTGCCATGCTCGTGGTCCATAGTAGTATATTCCTGGGCCTCTATCACTCGGAGCAAACCATTCTATGTATGTTCTTGGGTCGTTCCATAGTATATGTAGTGGTATTGAATCTACTGGGTCTAGTGCTTCATCAGATCCATGTATTTTCTCTAGACTATATTTTATTTCTTGTAGATCTAGTGGTTCTTCGGGTTCGTTTCTACATATTCTACATGGTATTCCACCGTGTAGGAGGATTATCTTGTCTAGTAGTGCTACTAGTGGTAGTACTTTGTAGAGTTCTTCTACTAGATCTATTAGTTTTGTTTTCTTCTTAGCTAGTAGTTCTGCCTGGAAGCCATAGTAGTAGTTCATAGAGGGTGTTTCATGGTTTCCTCTGAGTAGTACTATCTCGTCTGGTTTCTCTACCAATTCTTCTAGTAGTAGTTGTAGATTTTCTAGACCCATAGAGCCTCTATCTACGTAGTCTCCGAGGAATACTACTAGTTCAGCACCTTCTCTTTCTTTTAGTTCTAATGCCCACTTAGATACTTCTGGGAAGCCGTGAGTATCTCCTACAACTACTATTCTTGAAGCATCTATTTCTACGATAGGTTCTCCTTCTCCTAGGATCTTAGCTGCTTTTTCTAGGAGTTCTTCTATCTCCAATCTGTCTTAGCACCGAGTACTAAGTTATTACTCCACTTGTCCACTCAGAGTAGGATAGAACTATAATACTCTATCGTTAGTTGAGACTATATCTAGTTTCATAGTAGTTGTCTATGAGTGTGGTAAGGCTATAATATCGCTGTATATGTATATATCTGCGGGGTTTTGTAGTTTTGGCTCAGATCTGGATATTGAGAGATTTTGAGAAGTGTTCTGGCTGTAGACTCTGCGAAATTGCCTGTTCTCTCGAGCATGAAGGACGTGTATGGCTAGAAGCATCGAGGATCAAGATATTTGAGTATTCTCCTGGGACTATAGTACCTCATCTATGTACACAATGTCCTGGTTATCCATGTGTAGATGTTTGTCCTACAGATGCACTTAGTATTGATAATGATACTGGAGCTGTTCTCGTCGATGAAGGGAGATGTGTACTTTGTAGACTTTGTATAGATGCTTGTCCAGCTAGAGTACCACGTATTGTGAAAGGGAGGAATTCTGTACTTATCTGTGATCTCTGCGGCGGCGAGCCTGCTTGTGTAAAAGTATGCGAAGAAGCTGGCTATTATGCTCTAAGACAAGTTAGGAGACCTAATGATGCTACTAGGAAGGCGTATACAGTTCCACCCTACGAGATTGCTTCTAGGCTTGCACGTAGAGTTTATGGTGAGAAATGGAGAGAGGTGGTCTAGTTATGCCTTATGGGTATTGGGGTAGACTACTAGATATAGATTTATCTACTAGTAGTTCTAGAGAGTATAGTATAAGCTCGTTTATATACAGGATGTTTATAGGTGGTAGAGGACTAGCTACTTGGATACTATGGAGAGAACTAGGAAGTAGATGGGAGGAAATTGATCCTCTAGGACCAGATAATATCCTCCTCGTTCTCACAGGGCCTCTAACAGGCTACTATCCTGGCATAAAGCTGGCTATTAGTGGTAAGAGTCCTCAGAGTAATGGTGTCGTAGGATCTACTCTATCTTCTGAAGTAGCTGTACAGCTCAAATCTATGGGCTACGATGGTTTGATAATACGGGGTAGAGCTGATTCTCCAGTATATCTCTATATCGAGGATGGCTCTGTAGAAGTACATGATGCTACTAGACTCTGGGGTCTCAGAGGAGTAGATCTTCTGAAGAAGCTGAGAGAAGAGACTAAGAAGAATAGTAGAGATGGAGAGTCTCCATGGCCACCAGCTCTATACATAGGTCCTGCTGGCGAGAATATGGCTAGAAGTGCTTCTGTGATGGCTAATTATGCTCATGCTGCAGGCTATGGTGGGTATGGTGCTGTTATGGGTTCTAAGAACTTGAAAGCTATTGTAGCTAGAGGCTCTGGGCCGCTACCACATGTCTATGATCCTGATGGTTTTAGAGCTATTAGGTCTAGAGTCATAAGTGATGTACTAAAGAGGACTAGTATGAGGTACTGGGGTACTCCTGGAGGATTCTATTCAGTAGGCTATGTTACTAGCTCAGAACCTATTAGGAACTGGCAGGAAGAATGGCATGATAGGAGAGAATTTAGTGTAGAAGAAGCTGAGACTAGATTATGGAGGAAGAGATTCTGGGCTGATTGGGGGTGTCCACTAGCTTGTATGAAGCTTAGTGTCGTGGAAAAAGATGATAGAATATACATAACTGATGGCCCTGATTACGAGATGGGTGCATATCTAGGGCCTAATCTAGGTATATTTGATGTAGAAGATGCTGCTAGTTTATCAGCGCTTGCTGATGAACTAGGGCTATGTGGTATACAAGTAGGTAATACTGTAGGTTTTGCTGTAGAATTATTCGAGAAAGGTATAATTGGTGTAGAAGATCTAGGCTACGAGATATCGTGGGGGGATGTAGATGCTCTACATAGACTCATAGAAGATATCGCCTATAGGAGGGGGTTTGGTAGAGTACTTGCTGAGGGTACATATAGAGCTGCACTATTAATTGCTAAGCTCAAAGGAGTTAGAGAAGATGAAATACTTAGATATGCTGTACAGTCGAAAGGGATTGGTATAGGAGCACATGGTATTAGGAGTAAGAAAGACTATCCTCAGCCAATAGCTTATGCTGCTAGTGTACAAGGAGGTGATCATACATCTGTTGCAGGACTACCAGTAGATAGTAGTGATTCTGAGACATGGAGTGTATTTCTAGATAGTGCTGTAATATGTATGTTCCTAGCTACTGATGATGAAACAATGCTCGATTATCTCAACAGTATTACTGGGTGGAAGCTAGGTAGAGAAGAACTCTACAAAGAAGTAGGGCCTAGAATACTTAGTCTACAGAGGATAATGCTACTCCTAGGAGGCCCAGATATATACTGGGATCCAAGAGTACACGATGATAATCCTCCTAGATTCTACGAGCCTCTACCAAGCGGCCCCTATAAAGGAATGAAAGCTTCTAGAGAAGAAGTAGAGAAGATGAAGAAAGAATACTATACTGGGATGGGCTGGGACGAATACGGTATACCTACTGAAGATACACTAAAGAAGCTGAAAATAGGAGATGCTATTAGAGCAGTTAGGAAGATAAGAGAGAGACTAGGACTATAGTAGGTAGAGGAAATAACTAAGAGTCTAGTAGGAGATGATAGTATAGCTTTGGAGGCCGAGCTTGTGGATACTCCTAGGATATGTATCAAGGTAATAGGTTCTCTTGCACAACAACTAGGTTCTAAGAAGATATGTAGAGAAATTACTAGATGTACACCTATTGGAGAACTACTCAGCCGTATCTTCGAAGAAAAATCAATAGGACTAGACTATGGAGATGTAGTAGCCTATTATAGAGGGAGAGTAGTAGGTCTAGATGAAGATATCTGCGACTATGATGAGATAACTATTACTAGGCTTGTTAGAGGAGGATAGTTTAAACCACCTAGTATATTTCTCTGCTATTAGTTTCTGCACAAGCTATATCTAAGGTCTCTTACTAGTACTCATATTGAAGTCTAGAACTCCTTCTCGGGCATGTATTTTGAGCTCTAGCCAGAGAGGATATAGACAGAAGCTACTAGATGTAGTAAGAGACTATGCTAACAATATGATTATATCTCTACTCTCAACTGGAGAATATAGTAGTAGAGAAATAGCATATATCCTAGGCTTTAGTGAGAGAGAAGTATCTCGTAGACTCTCTCGTATGTATAGTCTAGGTATAGTTGACTATAGACGAGTCAAAATAGGTAGCCGCGATCTAGTACTATATACGCTCCGTGGAGAGAAGAAGATACAGACCATGAGGCAACTGAGTATACCAGTCATACCATACTTTGTTGGGAGGGAGAAAGAGCTAGGAATGCTTACTAGTAGTGGAGTAAATGTACATATTGTCACAGGCGCACCAGGTATAGGTAAGACTACACTCGTAGCTGAAGCTGCTCGTAGATACTATGAAGGGCCTGTGTACTGGATTAATTTATCTGAGCTAGACTACTATGATTTTCTAGTTAGAGAGATTGCTCTCTTCCTAGCAAGTATAGGGTATAGTAGTGTTGTAGAATACATAGTATCTGGGGAGACTAGTAATCCTACTCTAGTCGAAGAGATTACAAATGGTATTGATGAATCTAGAATACTAGTAGTAGTTGATGACTACTACAAAGTAAGAGATAAGAAGATAGGAGAGTTTATAGCTAGTATTGCTAGTAGTCTTAGGAGAGGAAAACTCGTAGTAGTATCTAGAGACGAGCCCGGCGAGATAACTGTTCGTGCAAGAACATCCACTATTGAGCTACGCGGAATAGAGTATCAAGAAGCTATAGAGTTGTTCAAGAAGATAGGAGTAGATGCTAGTCCTAGAGATATAGCAGAGATATATATAGCTACTAGAGGACATCCAGGACT
>JALTYD010000155.1 GCA_027046525.1 Pyrodictiaceae archaeon | reverse complement strand
CTCCTAGACTAGAAGTCTACCAAAAGCCTTTCTTCACACTAGAAACAGATAGTTTCTATATAGCTGTTCCCCAGGGAGGAAGTTTTTCGTTCAAGATACGGGTAGAGCCATGGAATAACTATAGTGGAGATGTTGAGCTAGACTTTATAGGTGTACAGATGTACGATATCGGTGTAGATTCGCCTATGTGGCTTTACGATCCAAAGATAGTCTCTGTAGAACTAGAGCCTAGAGTTATCGCAGCTGGTGGAGAAGCTGAAGTCTCTGTTAGAATCAGCAAAAGACTACCACCAGGTAGGTATACTCTCGCAATAAGTGGTAGTAGTGGTGGAGTAAAGAATATCCTAGCAGTACCATTTGATGTATATGCTTATCCCTCTTATGTCATAGTCCCTAGAGTCGATAAGCCTGTTGCAGTTGCTGGAGAAGAAATAGTTATATACTTCGATGTTAAGCCTCTCGGAGATTTCAATAGAACAGTAAAACTACGTATTGCAGACTATAGAGGACTAGAAGTTAGAAAATTCGAGAACAATACTGGTATACCGCCTTTTACTGCTAGAGCAGTAGTAGTACTTAGTGAGTATTTATGGGCAGATTTCCAGGAGGGAGATAGTAGACGTAGACCTATTGTATCGAATAAGAATGTATACATTGTTGTGGAGGGTGGAAGAAATGAAGCAAGATCAGTAGTATTCTTTGGGATGGAAGAGATTGAGAGACCAGGATTTATAGGCATAATAACACTCCCTATTAGGCTAGTAATTGGAGTAGGTATAGGTGTAGTAACAGGATTTTCTCTAGGTATTGTACTCCCAGCACTAACAGTAAATGAGTACTTCGTTGCTACAGCATCATTATTTGTACCAGAGCTAGTAGTAAAGCAAGTTACTCTAGAAGAGGGTTTCACAAGTGTAAATCTAGATATGGGCTATTTTAACTCCTTTCTCAGAGTATTTAGTATAGGCAGAGACTCTGCTAAGAAAGGCTCAATACTACTACCATCAGCTGAGATACACTTAAGTAGAAACGAGTCTATCAGAGTACCATTTATAGCATATACTGCTGGTCTAAAAGCATCTATAGAAGCAGTAGGAGTATATAGAGTGAGGAGTGTTGTACCACCTTTCGAGGAGAAGATAGAGACAACAAAACTAGACGTAGATATAGTAGAGAGTGGTAGAGATTACGTAAAAGGCTTTATAGATATACCAGGAAATACAACTTTTACAGAGGTGTATGTGAGACTTGTCGATGAGAAGGGTAATCTAATAGACCAGGTTCTACTCGAAGTATCTTATATAACATGGACTAGGAGAAATGTACTAGTCTATGGTTCACCTGGAGAGAGAATCATTACAGTTATACCTGTACCTACTCCTCTGTGGAGTCCAGTTGTCGAAGAGAATACGTATAGGTATCTCCCCAGAATTACAGAGCAGAAAGGTGTAGAATGGATCATCTATACGAGTTTTGAAGAAGTAGGAGGACGAGGAGTACAGATAAAAGAAGCAGGTCCTATAGGAACAGATCTTATCGCTAATGTAGATGTAAAGCCTCTATCAGAGAGTACTGCTATAGTCATAGTCGATATTGCTGAAGGAGCTCCTTCAGGGTACTATAATGTAGGAGTAAATATAAAATCGCAGCATGGAGTATTCGAAGTTGCTAGACTCTACATAGTAGTAAAAATACAGGGAGAAGAAATACCACCATATAGGAGATGAGTATAATCAAATACTACATAGTAAGTGGTATCACAGGATAGTATCTAGTCCGAGCTCTACTAGTCTTACTGCTGAGGGTTCACCAGTATCAGTACTCCAGCCTCTAGCTAGATAATATTGTTTCTTAAGATCTTCTAGCTCTTCTCGCGATAATTTACAGTCTCTGCATGGTCCACTACTAATAGCTTCTTCCAGAATCCTTGGTGGGAGAGTATCTTGTTCAGGTGATAGACCTTCTCTTAGGTTATAGAGTCTCTCTATGGTGATTGTTCTCTCACCTGCTAGTAGTAGATCGCTAGTAGTAGTTTCTTCGCCTAGTACTATACTTGTGACTTCTGCTATTCTGTCTGGAGTTAGATAGTTTCTACTAAATTTACACACACCTGTAATATCGTAGACAGCCATTATATTCTCCATTTCTTTTACTAGTAGTGCTTTTCCTCTAGTAGTCCTAGGATCTATATCTCTGTATATCCAGAGCTTACCAGGTATTTCTACAGCATATGCTCCGCTCGTTAGATGGTCTCCACCTCTACTAGATACAGCGTAGCCTAGTGCTAGTCCTTTTAGTCCTCGTGGGTCATAAGCTGGTAGCTCGAGACCTTTAACATGCATAGCATAGTAGTCTCCTATGCCTAGTTTCTCTGAAGCATTTTTTACTCCATCAGCTAGTATCCTACTGAGAGGGGTCCTCCTAGTAGCCATATCTTCTACTATCTTTGCATATTCTTCGAAGTTACTCCACTCTGGGCTGTACTCTCCCAGTATGTTTTCATCTATATCTTTTCTCTCTACAGCTTCTGTTAGCCAGCTGAGTGTAACTCCTAGACTTATTGTATCAAAACCGTATTCGTCTGCTAAGTAGTTTAGTAGAGCTATAGGCTCTATTTCTTTGAATCCAAGATTAGTACCAAGTGCATATACTGTTTCATATTCAGGTCCATCTACTTCTATGCTTCTACC
>JALTYD010000154.1 GCA_027046525.1 Pyrodictiaceae archaeon | reverse complement strand
ATTATATTGTTTGGGAGTAGAGCCCGGGGGGAGCAGAGAGAGGAGAGTGACTACGACATACTAGTAGTAGTTAAGGAGATTGAGTGGAGGAAGAAGATGCAGTTCTACGGAAGAGTTCACCGCCGGTTGGTTGGTCTTCTGGGTGGATCAGTAGATCTCCTCGTAGTCCCAGATAGATGGTTCTGGGAAAATGTTCGCGAGGATGTGTCTTTTGAGGCTGAGGTGGTAGAAACTGGTACAGAAATACCCGTGTAGGTGGTTTGAAAGAGCTCGACGGGATATAAGACTGGCGGAGTTAGCATTAGGTGAAGAGTTCTATGAGGAGTCAGCTTTTCATGCACAGCAGGCTGTTGAAAAAGCTTTGAAGGCTATTTTGACAGCTCTGGGTAGACGTCCTCCTAAGACCCATGATATAGATGTATTGCTTGAAGCACTTCGAGATGCAGGGATAGAGAGACCCGCGGAGGAGCTCTCAAGTCTAACAGCATATGCTGTAGGAGCGAGGTATCCAGGGCCCTCGATTATGAGAGAGGAGGCTGAGGAGGCTTTGAGGATTGCTAGAGAAGCTGTTGAGTGGGTTAAGGAGAAGTTGGGAGAAATGGGTGTTGAGTGTTGAGCGATATAAACATCTATGGTGTAAATTGTTATTGTGGGGGAGAGAGTGGTAGATAGAGAAGTTCTGAGGCTCATTGGTAGAATTGTTAGAGAAGAAGCCGAGAAGCTTGGCCTCAGAGTAGAGAGGATTATATTGTTTGGGAGTAGAGCCCGGGGGGAGCAGAGAGAGGAGAGTGACTACGACATACTAGTAGTAGTTAAGGAGATTGGGTGGAAAGATATCTTTAAGTTACAATCTTGGTTGAGAGTGAAGCTTCTCAAAGTACTAGGCTGGGAAATAGATCTGATTATCGTTGATAGTGAGTGGTTTGAGAAGAGAAGAGAAATGTGGGGAAGTCTTGAGTACGTAGCAGCAAAGGAGGGGATTGTGGTTTAAACATAGTATGCGAATAGTGTTGAGCGATATAGATACCCGTGCAGAGTATGTTGCAGATATACATACTCGTACACAGCTCAAGGTCATTGTGTAGCTCTACTAGGAGTGCTAGAGGTTTAAAGCTTCTAGCTCTAGTAGTGCTCTACTCTATGTCCCTAGAACTCTTAGAGATACTTTAAACTCTCAATAAGAGACTGGTTCTCTTGTATGTTTCTAGGTTGTCTTTAATAGTGTGTGTTTCTCTTCTGTGTATTGGTGTTTGTTGTTTGGAGTATGTTGAGCTTGGTTCTACTGGTGTGAAGGTTTCTAGAGTTGGTCTTGGTTTTTGGCAGTTTGGTGGTGCTTGGGGCCCTGTTTCTAGGAGGAGAGCAGTAGGTGTTATTTCTAGAGCTCTAGAGCTTGGTATTAATTTCTTTGATACTGCTATGAGGTATGGTAATGGTCTTAGTGAGTATCTACTTGGTTTATCTCTGCGTGAAGCTGGTGCTAAGAGAGACGAAGTTATTGTATCTACTAAGATTCCGGGCGAGTTTCTTAATCCTCTCGATATACCTAGGTCTGTCGAGAAGAGTCTTAGGAATCTAGGATTTGACTATATCGATATAGTTTTGGCGCATTGGCCTCCGTGCTGGAGTAATGTACCTATCTGTGTCTATGCTAGATCTATGGAGAAGCTTGTTAAGATGGGTAGAGCTAGTTTTCTTGGACTTAGTGATCACCCTGTTGAGCTAGTTGAGAGATTTAGAGAGTGTCTTGCTAGAGAAGATATTGTTGTACTACAGATAGGTTATAATCTGGTTGAGAGATGGGCTGAGGAAGATCATATACCCTATGCTGAGCTTAATAGTATGAGTATACAAGCTTGGAGTCCTCTTGCTAAAGGTGCTCTTACAGGTAAATATGAGCCTGGTAGGATAGAGTTACAGGATTTTAGGAGAGAGAATCCTCTCTTCCACCCACATAACTATAGCCGTATATGGAGTATTGTTAAACTCCTAGGAGAAGTAGGTGAGAAGTATGGGAAGAAACCTGTACAAGTAGCATTGAACTGGCTTATTATGAGTAGTCCTGTTGTTATACCTATACCAGGTGCTAAGACAGCTGAACAAGTAGATGATATAGCTGGGTCTGTGGGGTGGAGGATGAAGTATAGTGATTGGCTATTACTAGATGAAGCTACTAGGAATCTACCTATTCAGTACTCTGTAGGCTACGAGGAATTTAGCCCAGAAGAGAAACTAAGAGAATATGGAGAAGAGAACTAGTCTAGCTATATCTATAGACTCTAGTTTTTTAAATGGTCTCTCTACCTGAATCTATGGTGTACAGGAATGGTAACAAGTGATGAGAAACTATTCGGTTTTATAGCTTGGCTGTTTAGTATTGTTGGTGCTCTTGTTGCTCTTCTCGCTGGGCCTAAGACAGAGTATGTTAAGAAGTGGGCTTCTCTATCGATTGCATATTTTGTAGTAGTTGTTGTAGTTTATGTTTTTGCATTTATAGTATCTTTTATACCATTTATAGGTATTATTATATTCTGGTTGATACAAATAGCTGTTATTCTTGTCTGGCTATGGGGGATACTAGTATCGCTGAGAGGAGAGTACTGGAACCCACCTGTTATAGGAGCAGTAGCTGATAAAATCTACGAAATGCTTAGATCTAGCTAGGTACTACTAGGCGGCTAATAATGTAGTAGTATATAC
>JALTYD010000153.1 GCA_027046525.1 Pyrodictiaceae archaeon | reverse complement strand
GTATTAGGCTTAGCCTATTCTATATGAGTTCTGGTAGGTTGTATCACATAAATCACCATAATACTGTTGTCTATCCATATCTGCAACTGTATAGAGGTATGGTTCACCTGTTAGACTTTTATAGTAGACTGGTATACCATTTGTGACATCTGTACCATTTGCTAAGAGGCCTTTCCACCAATCTAGATCTTGAATCTCGCCGACTACAATAGCTTCTACTTCTCTAGTTGTAGGATTACATAAGACCATTGTAGGTACTCCTTGTGTATAACCCTTGTTTCTCAGCAAGAAGAATGCATCATTACATGCTTGTTTCAGATTCATATCACAGAAATATGCTTTTCCTGGCAAGTTTGTCCTGAAGAAGTCCTTCATTGCAATACAGTGTGGGCACGTCTGTGTACCAAGCTCTATTATGAATCTAAACGAGCTAGCTGATTCTGTTGTACCACTTGGCGTAGATGTTACAGTTACAGTTACTGTAGTAGTAACTACTGTTGTAAATAGACTAGTTACTGTAGTTGTTTCAGCTACTGTAACTGTACTTACTTTCGTTGTAGTTATAGTAATAGGTTTTGTTTTTGTTATCGTTATAGTTGCATTCTCTCCAGCTACTGTTTCTGTGACAGTGACTAGTTTTGTCTTAGTTTTTTCCTCTGTTACTGTCGTTGTATCTGTTAAGACTACTGTATCTGTCACTGTGAATAATTTATACTCGGTATTAGTGACTATTACTGTGATCGTTTCAGGCCGCTGGGGGCAGTACTCCTCACTCAGGCCTGGAATACACACTTTCCCCATTTGTGCAGGGAGCGTGAGACCAGCAATCCCCTCTCCTTCTATAGTTTTCGTTACTGTAGTTGTAACAGTCTTAGGGGGAATTAATGGAAATCCAGCAACATCAAGTACAAGTATTAATACTATTGCAATCAGAGAACCTAAAACTGTAGCGAATGCTGTTTGTCCTCTGAGTCTCACTGTATACACCATTACTGGGTATTACGGGTTATAGAGGGTTTTTATGCATAAAGGCTAAGAAACCTCCTAGAGTTGTATATACATTCTCTTAGATCTACTAACATTCTACCAGAGTGACTTTTGGCTTCTCCCTCTTTATAACTACATTAACTATTTCTTTCACTAGTTGCTCCATGGTTTTCTCCATAGCATACCTAGTGTATCCAGCGATGTGAGGAGTTAGAACAGTATTTTCGAACATAAGCAATTGGTTATTCTTTTCTAGAGGCTCATTCCAAAAGACATCGAGAGCAGCTCCTATGATTTTTCCTTCGCGAAGACCCCATATTAGTGCTTCTTCATCTATAATTTTCCCTCTAGCTACATTGACAATAAAACCTTTATCCATAAGTGCTAGTAAGTCTTTATTAATCAACTTTTCAGTCTCTCTACTGAGTGCTATAGAGATAAATACTATCTTTGATTTCGAGAAAACTTCTTCTAGAGTAGCATATTTAAGTGGTAGTATATGTTCGACTTCTACTTTTCTCCTCCTACTCCAGTATAAGATAGGTTTTTCAACACCATGTGCTTCTAATAACTTAGCTATTCTTACACCAATTCTGCCGAGACCGACTATCCCTGCGCGGAGTCCCACAAGACTAGTGCCTAGAAGTTCTCTTACTGGCGTAGTCCCCCACTTCCCTTCTCTTATAAATCTATCGCCTCTAACTATATTCCTAAGAAGTGCAAGTGCTAATCCTATAGCGTGTTCAGCTACAGCTTCGGAGATATAATCCGGTAGATTCCATGTACAAATACCTTTGTTTTTAAGCCAGCTGAGATCAATATTATCGTAGCCACTACCGAATATAATCAGCTTTTTCGCATTTGAGCATAGTAATAACTGTCTAACTTGGTCCCATGGTATAGCTGGAGATACTACTACTAGATCAGCTTGACTACACTTATCTTTATCGATAATCTCAATACCCATAGATTCAAGCTCTCTCCTCGCAGATTTCGACAACCTAATAGCAACTAGTACTCTATGTCTATTCATCCTTATTGCCACCTATTTCATAACAATATATCTACAAGACTTCCAACCATAAGCACTTACTAGCTTTGTAAACTCTCTAACAGCATTTACTAAGATCTCACTGGGTACAAGAGGGACACCTGCCGCCACGACAAGTATATGTGAAGTTTCATTATCTGTCATTGTAAGAGCACTGTCTCTATGCGGATAAATATGGAGTAATATCCCTTTCGAATCAACAAGGATAGGTAGCTTTTCATCAACTACTTCTTCCTTGCCACCTATTGGTACGAATTTTTCGCCACCTCTACTCATAGTTAATAGAAAAGGTAGTACAGCTTTGCTTAGATCATAGATACCTATTGGTACGAGGTACTTTGCAGAAACAATGTTCCCTATGTCTACTATAGGGTTTATCCTAGGCCATTTACCACGTAATGCTCTTCTAACTAGTGCTTCACTACTAGGTCTTGTTTTAGTAGGATCTATACCTATTCTCCAATAAAAATCTCGATACGCTCTAATTATGTTGTTTTCTTTCAGTCTATCTAAAGTAAATCTATTTCTTAACTCACTCAATAATGTATTCACTTCTTCATCAAGCAGTTTTGGATCGAGTACACCTATAGGTGGCCCCCAGTAGATTTCATAAGCTATTTTAATACCTAGCTCTCTAATACTACTATCCAGTAGTACGTG
>JALTYD010000152.1 GCA_027046525.1 Pyrodictiaceae archaeon | reverse complement strand
CACGTACACCTTCACAACCATAGTTTTCGGTGGTGTTTGCATTGTTGAAGACATCCAGCCATAGAGATCGATGTAGATTCTTTATGAATGTAAAGAAGAGAGATGGACGATAATCATCTGGATCCATAGAGTAGTTCCAGTTTGTTAAATATTTCTCTAGTTCTTTCTTAAATATAGGCGTCTCTCTAATTACAGTGCTTAGTAGTTCTTTGATTGCTAAACTCTTAGTATCTATTTGTATTAGTTTTACATCATCTTCGTCTATGGTCTGTCTACTTTCTATAATAGATTCTATTAGCTCCTCTATGCGTTGAGCTCTATATCTATCACAGACTAGTAGTTGTAGTAGCTGTTTGCCTTCCACGAGCTCACTAGTAGGTAGAATATAGTTGTTAGCTGTTACAATGTAGCCTCTCTGAGGATTAATTACTCTCGGTATTTCAGCAAAAGAGAGGAAACCTATCCATTCACCTTCAGCATTACTACCATTAAAGGGTAGGAATCCTGTATTCACGATAGTGTATGATCCTTGAGGCCCGGCTATTTCCAGCCTTGGTAGTCGGTTTCTAACAGGTATTAAGCCAGTAGGACTGTATAATATATTACCCTCGATATCAGCTGCTACAGCATTCTGAATAGGTGCATAGAAGTACTGTTGTGCGTATAGAATATCGTATACATTTTTAGCATACATAACCCTATAAGCCCAGACTACGAGCGGTGCTGGTATCGTCGTTGTAGTTTTTACTGCAATTGGTGGATTAAGCGATATTAGAGGACCATGAATCGTATAGTATATGTTGTGTTTTACTTCTTTATAGCTCCCTTGTAGATCAGAAACTGTGAATATCTCTGTTCTTTTTTCTAGTCTATAGTTTTCTCCTAGGTAGATATATGTATCATTAGAAACCCAACTGTAATAGTAGAAGTCAACAACATCTATCATCGAGTTTGTATAGCCAAAAGCTACATGTTCATTTCTACCTATTATAATAAATGGTATACCTGGAAAACCAGCACCATAGATATTTAATCCCGTATTGTTTGCTACGAGATGAGCTTCATACCATATAGGAGGGACAGTTAATTCTAGGTGGGGATCATTTGCAAGAATAGGGTAACCATATTTAGTTAATTTACCTGATATCACCCAGTTGTTTGAAAATCCAGAACGTAATATGCTCCACATGCTAGTTTCATGTATAGCTCTAGTAGCTAGATCTATAACAGATTCTAGTTTAATGGTTGTATTTAGAACTACAACATCTCTGTGATTAGCTATCTTGACTGGCGGGAGGAAGGTATAGTTAGTAAACTTTGTCCTCATCTGTATACTCCATTCATTTCCCTTTAATATAGAATTTTTCTTAGCAGACCAGTTCCCTGCGTCAATGAGTAGTTTTAATATTGCAGAATTACTTTTTGATAACTTAGCTAGTAGCATATCTGCATTTGAAAAACCTAGACCATGTATAATTACCATACTTACTGCGATAGAGTCTTTAGGTTTCCATAGAGTAGGGCTAGCTTTGAGGAGATTATACTCTAAGGGTAGAGCTTCATTCTCTACAGCCCACTTAATCCATGCATTTACGCCTCTCGAATATGCATATAGAGCTGCAAGAGCTCGCTGAGCCCATTTATCGCCTCTCTCAGCCATATCTACTAGTAGGTTGAAAGATTCTTGGATTGTTATATGATAGCCAAGTGTTCTCATAAATTTATCTAGATTAAGGGCTTTTTCACCAACTAATGTAGAAAGATTTCCATAGCCTACTCGGCGTAGGAAGTCTATCTGCCACATTCTATCTCGTGCATGTAGCCACCCTAGCACCATGAAGACATCTTCTTCGTACTCGCCATAGATGTGTGGTACGCCGTTTTTATCTACTACAACTATTACTTTGCCTTTCAAGCCATCGAGTTTTATTTCTCCTGATAGAGGTTTAGAGAGTATAGGGTAGTAGTAGAGGCCTTTCGCGGGATTGATATACCATGAGAAGAACCCGCCTATTTGTGTAGATAGAAGATAAAATGGTGTTATAACTACGAGGACTAAGACAATAAGCGGTAGTATTCTTATAGCCATAGTTTCATCCTAAGATGTGTTTATCTTATTGCTATAAAGCTCTCGATTATAAGTCAGAGACCATTTTTACATAATTTAGGTAGTTACGTGTATTTGAAATATGTTGTTTAGTTTTCTCACACTACTAGGGGTGTTGTAGTGGGTCTACTGCCAAGAGAAGGATGGCCTCGTACAAAGGTGCTTGATAAGCTATCTGCTATTCTAGGTAGATTACCAAGATATAGTGAGTCTATCTTAGGTTCAACTACTACGCTGCCGTCAATGCTAGCTCATGACGTATTTAGAATGTTTCAATACTATGATGCTGATGATGAATGGCTATATGATGAAATCTCTAAGCTAGAAGAAGAGGTCATTTCTATGATTGCAGAGATTGTAGGTTGTAGTGAAGGAGAATGCATAGGAATGATAACTAGTGGAGAGAGCGAATCTAATCTCGCAGCTCTTTTCTTGGCAAGAGAACACGGCTATAGGAGAGTATACTTCACTAGGACAGTACATGATTCTATTGTTAAAGCTTCTTATATACTCGGACTAGAGGTTGTTATAGCTCCATACAATCCATGGAGTTATAAACTTGATCCAAGTATGCTCTTGGAGCTTGTAAGTAGACGTGGATCTGGCTTGATTGTCGCAACTATTGGTACAACAGGGTTCGGCACAATAGATCCTATTGAGAGTATAGCCGAAGTTGCACGGAGAACAAACTCTGTTGTACATATTGATGCAGCTTATGGTGGTTTCATAGCGCCATTTATCTATAAACATATCAAACTAGGTTTCGAAAACGAAGAGGTAGTCTCTATCACAGTAGATCCACATAAACTCGGTGGTGCACCTATACCTGCTGGTGCTATTATTACACGTGATAAGAAGTGGTTTAAACCACTAGTATTTCCATCAAGCTATCTACCAGCTGGTGTACAAAAAGGTTTGCTAGGTACTCGGACAGCAGGTTCTATTGCTGCAACTTGGGCTGCAGTTGTTAGCAATGGTTATCTTGGATACGAACAGCAGGCTTACCATTTAATGAATACTAGTAGGTATTTAATTAGCCGCTTAGAGGAGGAGGGTATACAACCTATTGTGGAACCAGATCTACCAATTATATGTCTACCTTGTAGAGATGTTGCAACATCTATTAGATCACTAGCTAGAAATAATGTCTATGTATATAAATGTGGTCTAGTTGATGGACTAAAGATAACTATTATGCCGCATGTGTCTAGGAATCTGATAGATAAGTTTATCGAACTTTATACAAAGATATGTGTTTAGAACGTTGATGCTTAGATTACACCAGCACTTTGGCTATTTTCTTAAAGTATTTTTTATAAACGTATATGAAGAGGAGAGATCTTAGTAGTAGATCTATATCCATGATTATCCATAGCAATATAGGGCATAAAGATCCTTCTAGACTAATTATTAATAAAGTGAATGAAGGCATTACTCTGAAAGCATAGAAGCCAGCAACGTTAAGTATAGATGGAATTTTAGTATTTCCCGCTCCTCTTATTGCTCCTCCTAGTACCATAACGATACCTAGTAGAGGTTCACTAAGAGCTGCTAGCAATATGTAGGTTGCTGCTAGACTAGCTACTTCTCTACTTACCCCGAATACTAGTGGTATCAGTGGTGATGAAACAGCTAGTAATAGACCTATTATACCCATAAGGAAAGAGGATGCCTTAGTTATCTCCCAGCCTTCTTCTTCTGCTTTTTCGAGGAGCTGCGCACCTATTCTCTGGCCAACAATACTAGCAGAATATGTAGATAGTGCAAATGCTGGGAGAAAGGCTAGTGCTTCTATTCTCACACCTATTGTATGTGCTGCAAGTGCTACTTCGCCACACCTAGCTACTATTGCTAGATAGAGAGAATGGCCTGTACTAAATAGGAGTCTCTCAGCCATAGCTGGAAATCCTACTTTTAGTATTAGCCTTGCATTCTCTCTCGGTATGGAGAGCCTCAGTGGAAATCCTAGTCGATGCCTTGTATTGTAGGCAAGATAGATTAGTCCTGGTATATACGATATAGTTGTTGCTAGTCCAGCGCCAGTTACACCATATCCAAGTATGAATATAAGTACTGGATCGAGAACTGTATTAGTTACTGATACTATTACAGCTGATACTAGTATTTCTCTGTTCTTTTCAGATGCTCTATAGATAGCATCTAGTACGAAAAGGATAAAAGCAAATGGAAACCCCAGAGCTCTAGCTATAAAGTAGTCAGTTGCAATTATCGATACATTCTCACTACTACTGAGAAAATACATCAAATCATAAGCCACGATGAAGGCGAATAGTAAGAGGAGTATACTTGTTAATAGTGATAAAGTGATGATTTCTCCGCTTATTCTAGAAGCTTTTACATACTGTCTCGCACCTATTGATTGACTAACTAGCACTAATGCTGCTACATAGAATAGTGTAAAGAAGACTGAGAAGAGCCAGGCACCATAACCTCCAGCACCAGTAGCAGCTACCGCTGTATCTCCCAGTAGGCTGACAAAGAATGTATCAATTAGCCATACTAGGCTACCGACACCCTCTGCTACTATTAGTGGCCATGACTCTCTTAGCACTCTAAGTACTAGCTCTATTGATTCTTTTCTCCTAGCTAGCAATATTCTTCAACTACCTCTACTCTCTACCTCTTAACGCCAATGAGTATTTGCTGTGTTGGATACTAATGCTTAATTAATGCTACTCCTAAACTAGCTAGACGAGAAAACAGTCTGGAGAGAGGATGATAGTTTGAAACTATTCGAATATCAGGCTAAACAGATCTTAGAGAGTGAAGGAGCTAAAGTACCTAGAGGTATTGTAGTTTCAGAAGACGAAGATGTAGAAAAAGCTCTTACATTAGCAGGGCTCAGTCCACCACTAGTAGTTAAGGCGCAAGTTCTAGTAGCTGGTAGGGGTAAAGCAGGGGGGATAAAACTAGCTAATAGTATCGAAGAAGCTAAGCAGATAGCTAGGAATATGCTTGGCTCTAGGATAAAGGGTATAGTAGTTAGAAAAGTCCTCGTAGAGGAGGCTATAGAGCACGAGAAAGAATACTATGTAGCAATTACAATTGATAGAGCAAAGAGAGGAGCAGTAGTCTTAGCATCATCTATGGGAGGAGTTGACATAGAGGAAGTAGCAAGGAAATATCCAGACAAGATCATAAGGAGAAGTATAGATTTCACAAAAGGATTAAGAGGGTTTGAAGCAAGAGCTATAGGGAAACAACTAGGTTTCAAAGGCAAACTACTTATGAACTTTACTAACTTGTTAATAGCAATGTATAAAGTTATGAGGAAATATGATGCTGACCTAGTAGAATCAAATCCGTTCACCGTAAAAGGAGATGAAATAATACTTCTAGATGCAAGAATAATCATTGACGACAATGCTCTAGTAAGACATCCAGAGTTGAAGAAGGTACCAATTAGAGAGACTGGCGAGTTTACTGAATGGGAGGTAAAGGCTAGAGAAATGGGGTTAACCTTTGTCGAACTAGATGGAGATATTGGCGTAATAGGTAATGGAGCAGGTCTGACTATGGCTACTATGGATCTAGTGAGCTACTACGGTGGTAGGCCTGCAAACTTCCTAGATATTGGTGGAGGTGCTTCATCGGAGCTAGTTAAGAAGGCTGTTAAGTTTCTCTTAGATTTCCCAAAGGCAAAAAGGATCTTCATCAATGTATTCGGCGGAATTACGAGGTGCGATGAAGTAGCAAAAGGTATTATTGCTGCACTAGAAGAGGCGAGAGAACGTAAACCTATTATCGTTAGACTAGTAGGGACGAACGAAGAAGAAGGGAGAAGTATTTTAGAGAAGAATGGAATAAAAGCATTTGCAGATCCTGTAGAGGCAGTAAAAACAGTTCTATCTAGTTAGGGGTGAGGTTCATGGCTATACTTGTGGATGAAAATACACGTGTCATAGTACAAGGAATTACTGGTAGAGAAGGTAGCTTTCACACGAAACTTATGCTTGAATACGGTACTAAGATAGTAGCAGGGGTAACTCCTGGGAAAGGAGGAGCTAATGTACATGGAGTCCCAGTCTACGACACGGTGGAAGAAGCACTAAAAAGCCACCCTGATGCAAATACGTCGATAATCTTTGTACCGGCTCGTTTTGCAACAGATGCTGTCTATGAAGCTATAGATAATGGTATGAAAGTAGTTGTAGTGATTACAGAACATATACCTGTACATGAAGCACTAGAGTTTGTTAACTATGCACGTAGTAAAAACACTTGGATTGTTGGTCCAAATTGTCCCGGAGTAATATCACCTGGAAAGACGAAAGTAGGAATCATGCCTGGGCATGTCTTCAGAGAAGGAAACATAGGGATAGTTTCTAGAAGCGGGACATTAACCTACGAGATAGCATTTACACTTACAAGAGAAGGTTATGGACAGAGTACAGCAATAGGCATTGGTGGTGATCCTATTACTGGGATGGACTTTATCGACGTACTAGAGATGTATAGAAATGACGATGAAACAAAAGCCGTAGTTATTATAGGTGAGATTGGAGGAGATGCAGAGGAGAGAGCTGCAAAATATATACTAGATACAAAATATCCTAAGCCTGTGATAGCTTATATTGCTGGAAAGACAGCACCTCCAGGTAAACGTATGGGGCATGCTGGTGCAATAATATCTATGGGAAGCGGCTACTACGAAGACAAAGTAAAAGCATTTACATCGGTTGGTGTAAAAGTAGCAGATACACCATTCCGAGTTGTAGAGTATATTAAAGAATTAATCAAAGACTAGATAAGTAATCAGGACAACCAGCCTTTTTACTTATATCGATATATTCTATTCTAGTCTTGTCTGGAGAAGGTATAGCCATCTTACAGTCTGGTATATCGCTATCAACAGTTAGACCGGGATAAACCCAGCTATATGCACCAATTCTTTTACCAGGAAGTATCGACACATTTATTCCAGTCTGAGCATTATCCCCTATTATAGTCCCAAACTTCTTCAAGCCTGAATCAACTATTCTACCTTTAAGCATCATTTTGATAGTTTTATGATCGAATCTTAAGTTAGCAGTAATAGTGCCTGCACCTAGATTGACATTCTCTCCAAGAATAGAATCACCTACGTAGTTTAAGTGTGGAGCTTTTGAGCCTCTGAATAGGATAGAATTCTTAATTTCTGTATGAGATCCTACATATGAATCTGCTAGGATAAATGTACCTGGTCTAATTCTGGCGAGAGGACCTACTTCTCCATCGATATAAGCAGGACCTTCTATGACTGAGTAGCTTCTAACGATAGCATTCTCTGTAACAACTACAGGACCTCTTATCTCGACGTTTGACTCTATTTCTCCTCTTAGTATAGGTTCATTACGTCTACTAGTTAGAGATCTAAGAATGAAACGATAAACACTAAATAGATCCCATGGCCTACCGATATCGATCCAGACCCCATCGTAGTATACGATCTTGATACATTTTCGTCGAGCTATATATTTGAGTGCATCAGTAGCTTCATATTCTCCTCTTTCACTAGGTTTTACTTTGCTAATAGCTTCCTCTAGCAGATTCTTCTCTAACATATAAATACCTGTATTAATTAGTGGCGATATCTCCTGAACTATAGAACGATTAGGTTTCTCTACGACATCTTTTAGACAGTTATGACTAGCTAGAAGAACTCCATATTCCCATGGATCACTAGTTTGATAGCCAACAATCAACGGAGAGCTATGTTTTTCCACAAGCTCGAAGATTTTATCTTCGACAAATAAGTCTCCATGTATAATCAGTACTTCGTCCACACTGCGTGGTAGTGCTTTTAGCCCAGCTTCTATAGCTGCAGCAGTTCCCTGCTTCTTGTGTTGTATTGAATACGTTATAGGTAGTGATGTTTTCACAGTAAGTTCTTCTCTTATTAGCTTTCCATAGATATTGTCTGATATAACGACGACAATACCGTTAACTCTATGATATACTTGCTCTACTATCCTTGAGATTACAGATTGGCCGTTGGGTAGAGGGAGGAGTGGTTTAGGTCTAGTAGAAGTTAGAGGCCATAGTCTTTCTCCTTTCCCAGCTGCTAGTATAATAGCATACCTACTCACTACTTTACCCTAGTCTTTTATAAACGGGAGATGTTTTTAACAAAACCCCAGTAGAGTAGCTAAGAAAAATCTAGTAGTAAAGAGAGGGTGCTGTAATGGATATAGTAGTACTTGTAGTAGCTCGTGATAGGCCAGGATTATTACAGAGAATAACAACAGTTATTTCTAGGTTAGGAGCTAACATTATCACAAATTTTGGATATACTGTCGATGGTAGAGCATACATACTATTCTTAGCGGAGATCACACATGACTACGAGGTATTTAAAGAAGCTATCGAAGAAGAAGAAATAGAAGAAGCAGATATAGAAGTAGCTAAGCTTGGACCCGATGCTGCAGAACTTATAGCTAGGTTCCTAGAGAATAAACTAGAATTCATGAAAATACTAGAAGTATATCTTGAACCTCCTGACATCCTAGATATCCTAGTTAGGTTAAGCGAGGATAGAAGAAAAGTTACCTATGAAATGCTATCAGTAGAAACGATAGCAGGGCTGCTAGATCAAGGAGATGAAACCATTATAAAAGAAATATCTGCTACACTAAGTCCGAAGACTATAGCACAAGCACTTGAAAAATTAGATCCAGATGAAGCAGTCGATATACTACAGGTAGTCGAAGAAGAAAAAGCTAGATCCATAATTCTCAATCTTCCACGGGAATACAGAGAGCAGACTAAACAATTGCTAGAATATCCTCCAGATACTGCAGGAGGTATAATGACAAGAAGCGTACCTATTCTTGCTGAGAATACAACAATCCAAGATGCTCTCCAGGAGATAAGAAGAGGGGATTATGATGTAAAGGATACAATAGTTGTAGTAGATAAGGAAAATAGACTGGTTGGACTAGTAAGACTAGATGAGCTTCTGAGATACCCTCTTGATGAGTATATAGGAAGAGTAGCAGTAAAACCTAGAGTAACTGTTACTCCTGACGTAGACCAAGAGGAGGTAGCGAAAATGATGCTTAGATACTATGTTAATAAAGTTCCAGTTGTAGATGAAGAAAACAAGTTTCTAGGTATTATAACAGTAGAAGATATAGCGTATGTCATAAGCGAAGAAGCTGCAGAAGATATTGCTAAAGTTGGAGGAGCTGTTGGAGGATTTGGAAAACACATTGAAAGATACTTAAGCACATCTGTTAAAGATCTCGTAGGGATTAGGCTTACTTGGCTGATAGTAATATATATAGTTCAAGCCTTTACAGCAAATATTCTTAAAAATTATGAAGATGTTATCTCGAAGGCAGCTATTATAGCTGCATTTATACCTCTAGTTATGGATACAGGTGGGAATGTAGGTAGTCAAGCGAGCAGTATGATTATTAGGGCATTAGCACTAGGAGAAATTTCAGATAAGAGTAGAATAGATCTCTTCAAGGTGGTATTCAAAGAAGTAGCTACTTCTACTATAATAGGCTTTGTGTTTTCTATGATAGGGCTTGGATTCGCATACGTAGTCAGTGGTGATCTAAAAGTGGCAGTAGCAGTAGCTGTAACTCTTTTTCTTGTTATTGTAATGGCTGACTTAGTGGGATCTCTTCTCCCTATAATAAGTAGGAGAATAGGCTTTGATCCAGCTGCTCTATCTGCCCCATTAATAACAACACTAGTTGATGTAAGTGTAGCACTAATCTATATGACAGTTGCTTCTAAACTAGTCTTAGGTATCTAAAGTAGTAGTATAGTTATGTGTCTCTGATAACTTCGTTTATATACTCTTAGCCCCTACTATATATGGTGATGAACTAGACTTCGTGGTGTAATTAATGGTACTAGATGTTTTAACTGCAGGGCTAGAAGATGTTTTAAGACAAATTGTAGCTGCATTACCAGATATAATAGCAGCTCTCATTATTATTCTGTTATCCATCTGGATAGGAGGAATAGCGGGAAGAGCTGCTGATAGACTTATAGAGAGGTTAGGGATAGAAAAAGCTGCTGATAAAACCGAGTTAGGAAGAGCATTTCGGGCAGCAGGAATAGATCTATCTAAATTTGCTGGCTTACTAGTTAAAGCATTTGTGATAATTGTTGGTATAATGGTTGCTCTCATAGTACTCGAGATCGGGGGTCAAGTTGGAAATTATGTATGGTTTATAGCAACTTATGTTGCAAGAGTTATTGGTGCTCTTATAGTACTAGTAATAGGCTCTGTGCTCTTCGAATTACTAGCAACTTTCATAGCTACATTGTTTAGTACAGTACTCCCAGAAGATAAACGAGATCTAACTGATCTCATAAAAGATCTCTTATTTGTAGGTCTCTTAGCAGTTTTACTAAGTATAGCTTTTAATATGCTATTACTACCTGGGTATATAGTGTATCCACTACTTCTTGGTGTTATCGCTATAGCTCTAGGTATAACATTATCTGAGAGATTAGTAGACTCTATAGCTAATAAACACGAAGATTTTAAACCAATTGCTGGCTATGCTAAATTTCTAGTACTCTTCGTGTTCCTCGTAATAGGTATCGCTGGAATCTTCGGACCGGTCGCAGAGACTTCAAAAGTTATAGCTAATCTTGCATGGGGTATAGCTATAGCTGCTGCTCTATTACTTGTCCCAATAATGTATGCATTAGCAAAGAAAATGGCTGTAGAGAGATCAGGATAAAATCGTGTCTTTTTCCCACCACCTATATGAATAACTAGCATTATTGGCATCTTAGTCGGTGGATCCTAGCAAAGATGCATAGATCACTCCTAAGCCTAATAGACTGTAACAGTGTAGTAGTTTATACTTTGGGAGAATAGTATGCAGAAACTGAGGTTCGGGCCAGCAGGCAAACCCTATGATATGAAAAGTGGTGATTACGTCAGAGCTATTGAGATTATATCTGAAATGGGACTAGATGCTATTGAATACGAGGCTGTGAGAGGAGTAGCTATTAAGAAGGAAAACGCTGAAGCTATTAGAGAGAAAGCTAGAGAGAAAAACGTAATAGTGTCTATGCATGCACCATATTTTCTAAATTTTGCTTCCCCTAAGACTGATACTGTTAGAAAGAGTGTAGAGAGACTGATAAGAGCTGTTGACGCAGCATCATGGATGAATGCATATGTAGTTGTTTTCCACCCAGGATATTATAAAGGACATAGTAACAGAGAAGATGCTCTAAGACAGACCATTAATTCATTATCAGAAGTAGCTAGCTATATTGAACAAAATTCTATAAGAGGAGTATTTCTTTCCCCAGAAACTACAGGCAAAGACTCACAAGTAGGTAGTCTAGAAGAAGTAATAGCTATTTGTAAAGAAGTCAGTCCTTGTAAACCTACAATTGATTGGGCACATCTCTATGCAAGGAGTGAAGGTACATTCATTACAAACATAGATGAAGTTATAGGAGTTCTCGAGAGAGTAGAGAAAGAGCTTGGGAGAGAAGCAGTTGATCCATTACATACACATTTTAGCAAAATTGAGTATGGCCGAGGAGGTGAACGGGAGCATCATACTCTTGCAGAGACAGAGTATGGCCCTGAGTGGAGTATAGTATGCAGGGGATTGAAAGAAGTTGGAGTTAGCGCAGTTATTATATCAGAGAGCCCTATTCTTGACAGAGATGCTATTGTTATGAAGAAGATTTGTGAAGAAAACTGCTAAGCTGTTTTCAACTTTTCGGCTATCTCTCTAGCCATAGAAGAGTGTTTTCTTTCTTCTTCTACAAATAACTGGAATATTCTCTGTAGAGTAGTCCCACTCTCGGCGAGGGTTACTAGGTCTTCATAACTAGCTTCAGCTAGATCTTCTATGCTTCTATGTATTTCAACGAGTTCATGTAAGCGTACTTCGTCCTCTTTTCTTGGAGTATACGATAGTATCTCTCTGACTAGTGTCTGGATCTCTGTTATAGCTCTTATAAGGGCCCATGCTATCTCTCTATGGACTATACTATCCATAGCTATTAGGAAGAGAGACCACCTATTGCTAGGATCGTAGCTTATTTTTGCTAACTCTGCATATGCTCGTGCTTCGCTTGTTTCATCGAGGGCTATATCTTCTAGTCTCCTACGAGCTTGATCTAAACTATGGGTGAGTTTCTCTAGTTTTGAATAAAGATCTTTGCGGGAATCTATTGTAAAGCTTGTTCACCCCGCTTACTACTAGGTATCTAATATGGGTGATAGCTTTTATATTATAAAGATTAGTTA
>JALTYD010000151.1 GCA_027046525.1 Pyrodictiaceae archaeon | reverse complement strand
GTATATAGTTCATGAACTTGCACACAAGGGCTTAAATATTAGGCGCAACAATTTATTCGATACCATAATTGATGAAACGTTAGCTTACCTAGCGTCGTTTAAGCTAAGGTTTCTAGACCTCTACGAGCAAGGAACTGAGCAGTACATTAAGTACGTAACTGCGTACAAGGCCATATTAAATGATGGTTACGAGTATGAGCTTGTTAATACGATACTTCCCCGAATTCTAGCTAGTGTAATTAGAGCATGAGTTGTTAATGGGTAAACTGGTAGGAGTCGCTGTTAGTGTTACGAAGAGAGCTAGAGGAGATATAATCTGGGGGAGGGATACTTGTTTTTCTTTCAACTCTTCTGCATTGATTCCCGGGTATAGTGGCCTATAGTGTTTGCCACCTCGGTATGGAGTAGTAGCAGGGTGGTAGGGTCTAGCTATTATGTTGCTATCCCCGGTGTATATTCTGTAGCTTCATTAGGTATGCTAGGCTGAAGTACTAATCTTCTCATATAACCTGTAGGAGTCTTGGGGGCCTAGCGGTGTGAAGTGTTATGAGCCTAGTTAGAGTTCTCATCGAGTTCTAGGCTGGAGTAGTTCTGCTGCATGTCCTTCTTAAACTATCTTGTAGATAGTATGTGTGTATGTGGAGTAGGTATTGTTCTTTATTTCTGCTACAAGTTCTACTATGTAGGGTGTGAAGAACGTTATATAGGTGGTTATGTTTCTTAGGAGTCTAGGTGAACTTCTAGTAGAATCTTAGTACTAGAGTAGCTACTATAGATATAGATCTGTATAGAGTTGGAGGGAGAGGTAAACCTTATATTAGGTCTACCTATAGGTAGTATATGTAGGTGGTATTTTGAGTTATGTTACTGTTTCAGCTAAGATTCCCCGTAGGTTAAAAGAGCTACTTGATAAGTATGGGATTAAGCCTGGACCTATTATACGGAGAGCACTAGAAGAGGAGGTTAGGAGAAAGATACTCAGCGAGATTGAGGCTAGAGCTAAAGAGCTGAGTAAAAAACTCTCACATATACCTGATGAAGAGATTGTTAGAATTATACGTGAGTATAGAGAGGGAAGATAGTGTACGTTTTTGATGCAAGTTCTATTGTAAATCTTGTTAAGAGAGGAGTTGTTACAGTATTTACTAATGGAGTAACACTTGATCTAGCACTCTACGAGTCTATCAACGCTGTGTGGAAAGAACATATCCTACTGAAGAAGATAGATGAGAGAGTAGCAAGAGACTTCGTAGAGATTATAAGTAGATTGTTTAGTGTGATCGAGGTAACAACTATAAAAGGCTATGAAGAGGAAGTCTATAGTCTAGCTTCTAGAGAGGGTCTCACAGTATATGATGCATCTTATCTATACCTAGCTGTGAGAGAGAAGCTAGTACTAGTAACAGACGATTACAAGCTTAGAGACAAAGCCTCAAAATACGTTAAGACTCTCCCAAGCTCTAAACTAGCTTAGACTATGCTCTATAACGCTATTTAGCCCGAGGAACAGTAGCTTTAACACTTGCTAGGAGATTAATTCTGGATGCTCATGTACGACTAGATATTACTGTTGTATTTTTTGTAAAAAAATACCTATGTTTCCTCTTCAAATTCCTGTTTGAGAATAATTCTCCCTACTCGTGCAAAATCTATTCTTTTATAGATTTTGGTGCTTATTTTTACTCTACCTGAGTGTGTTCGAGTAATGAGTTATGCTGTGAGGTTAATTGAGGTTAGTAAAAAGTATGGAGTACAAGTTGCAGTAAGAAATGTGTCTTTAGTTGTTCCTAGAGGTGTATTAGCGTGTATTGTTGGTCCTAGTGGTAGTGGTAAGTCGACATTGCTTAACCTAGTTTCTGGTATTGATGTTCCCGATAGAGGTGAAGTATGGGTTCATGGTGAGAGAATCGATGATAAGAGTGATGATTGGAGAGCTAGATGGAGGCTTAAAAATGTTGGTGTAGTTTTTCAGTTCTATCATCTTGTGCCTTTTCTGACTGTGTTAGAGAATGTACTTCTACCAATGGAGCTTGTAGGGTATGGGTCTCGTAGCGAGCGAGTTAAACGTGCTCTGGATCTCCTCGATGCTATTGGTCTAGAGGATAAAGCAGGCAGGTTTCCAGGCGAGCTTAGTGGTGGTGAGAGACAAAGAGTTGCTATAGCTAGAGCACTAGCGTGTAATCCTCTTCTGATATTAGCTGATGAACCTACAGCTCATCTCGATACTGAGAACAAGAAGAAGATCATGGAGTTGTTAGCTGGTCTCGTAGATAGAGATAGGACTATTGTTATTGCTACACATGAGAGAGAGTTTCTGCCGAAGTGTAATATTATCGTCAGGTTGGTTGATGGATGCGTTGAGAAGATAGAGGGAGTGGAGGCTTGAGTCTAGGCTATGCAGTCCGTCTCGGGATTAAGTATACTTTCTCGAGAAAACGAAGTACTATAATATTCACTGTGCTACTCTTGCTATCGATGATACTCTGTGGTACATTACTACAAACATCTAGAACTATACAGAGTGCTACAGTTGAAGCTATCCATGCATACTACCCAGATATTATCCTACTAGGTTATTTCTCTCCAGGTATTACGAGTATTGCTGAGAATATTGAGGATGTTGAAGAGGTAGTATGTATCCGTGCTGTGAATGTGATGGTTAAAGGGGAGAGAGGAGCTTGGCCTGCTATTCTGGCTTATGGAGAGTCTCTGTATAGTGGTGGATTGTTTGCTGTTGCTAGTACAGCTAGGCCGAGGGGTCTTGAGGTTCTATTGACTCCTTTGGCTGCATATGAGCTTGGTGTCAGAGAAGGTGATGTAGTGAGAGTATGCTATGGAGCATTTTGTGTTGATGCACGAGTAGCTGGCTACTACAGTTCTATTGCTTCTATAGGTTCTGGCATAGTGCTTCTTGGTACTGATATACTTCTATCCAAGCTTAATGTTAGTTATTGTAATATGTTAGCTATGGGTGTTAGAGAAGATGTAGATGTTAGAGAGGTTGTAGATAAGGTTATTGATACTGTACGTAGATCTGAGGGAGTTGTAAAGCACTACTATGTTGTAGCTAAGGATGCTGAGGTGTTATCGAGGACTGCTGCAATTGAAGGTATGACACTATCTGTTACATCTTCGCTCGTACTCTCTATAGTGTTTATAGCTTTAGCTTCAGCAGCTCTGAGTATTGTTGGCTTAGAGCGCGAGTTTAGCACAATTGGTGTGCTTAGAGCAGTAGGTCTGACATCAAAGCAGATAATAGTAGTATATTCTTTTGGCAAAATACTAGTTGTATTTATTTCTACACTAGTAGCTATTTGTCTTACACCAATACTAGGATATGGTTTTTCACTCATACTACTCAATTCTATGGGTTTTGAAGCTTCGCTAGTAAAGCCTTTTGTAGAATTGACAGTAGATCCAAATATAATCATCAGAGAGGTAGTGTTATTTGCTCCGATTCCATCTGCTCTACTACTAGTACCAGGACTTATAGCCCAGAAGATAAGTGTAGTACAAGCGCTTAATCCATTCCTCTCAAGCAACTCGTATACTGCTAGAAGCTCTCCTAGAATCCTATCATGGTCACCTTGGTTTATGCTACTAACACGTCGTCTAAGCAGAGCAATTGTGTATATAGTTGTACTAGCACTACTAGCAACACCTTTATTCGCGATAGGAATGCTTAATGCTGGCTATGCTGTACGTACACAGTATGCTTCAAGCCTAGATTTCGATACCGTAGTCTACACTAGTCCCCAATACTATGAAGTCTTACGTAGAGCTTTTAGAGGAGTACAAGTGCTTACAGTGAATACATCCTGGTCTATTGTAGATGGCTATGCAGTACTCATCAACTACATTGATTATCCAGAGCTGTTAGTGTTTGTTGCTCCTCTCGTTGAGGGTAGGTATCCTCAATTCCGGGGCGAAGCTGTAGTAACGATGACAATTGCTAAACTGCTCGGGGTACAGATTGGTGATAAGATAAGTATTGAAGGTAGAGATTATAGAGTTGTCGGGATAGTACGGTACTATGTCAATAACGAGTTAGTCATTTTCGTCTACGAGTATGGAGGAGGTAGTCAGCTAGTCTACTACATCAAGGATATAGAGTCTAGCGAGGTTAGAAGTGTATTAGAAGAATCCGGAGTACCAGCTAAAGTAATCAGTGTTGAGAGCTATGCTAAGAGCATAGCTTCTGGAACATCTATGGTGCTTGGTATAATCTCTACACCACTCTTATTAGCTTATCTAGTTCTACTAGGTGGTCTACTGTTAATACTTGCTGTTGATCTAATGGTTAATTCGCATCATATCGTAGTACTAAAGTGTATCGGGATACGGTCTCGAGATACTGCGTTATGGGTTGTAAAAGCTCTTCTACCTCTACTACCTATTTCTACCCTAATTTCGCTTGTAGCTGCATACGTACTTTCAAACTCTATAGCGGTAGCTCTAGCACAATCTTTTGCTTATGATCCACCGAAGCTTACAGCTACAGCACTAGTACCGGGCTTGGTATCTACATTCCTCGTAGCACTACTAGCTGGATACACTGTAGCTCTCATAGTCGTGAAGAAGATGAAAACAAGTAGTATTAACTTACTAGCAGTGTAGAATACTGGCATACAATAGACTCTAAACACAATGCATCTATCATCTCTAGACTACAGAAATATACAGGCTACGAAATACAATAAGAGAAGCTCCTAAGATACACAGATCTAAACTAGCACATAATGACATAATGTAGCACAGTATGCATCAGGGTTGTGAAGAGCTTCTGATTTAGTTAACTAGTCTACCTATGTTTGTGGAGGAATGGTCTCAGCTAGGACTAGCTACATTATCTTATTAAGCTCCTCAGAAATGGTATTCAATGTATCATCAGAATAAATTATTAGCTAAGACTCGATAGGCCATACTACAACGTCTACGTGGACTATTAGCAAATTTTATATAACATCTACTCAGTGGACCCCTAATGCTCAAAAACGGTTATTGGCGACTGTTTAGTACTCCGAATGAGGGTACTTAGGCTCCATTTCTACCCCAGTTTGAGGTATATGTTACCCCGGGTAGGGGTACTTGCCTAAGCGTGGATACAAGTATCTCAGTATTCGTGAGGATGTATTTAGGAGACTCGGGGATATCAGAGATATACACAGTTCTGGGAGTCTAAGCGATGCCATAGCGTATTTTCTCCGCGTCTAGGAAGAGTATAGAGATCTATGTAAACAGCTAGGTGCTCTAACCGAGCTACTCGCTCCTAGACTCCTAGAAGATAGGAGTGTTGAGAAGCAAGCAAGTATGTGAGTCTACTTGGTGGGGCCGCCGGGATTTGAACCCGGGACCACGGGGTCTTCTGCCTCTCCTACAGCTCTGAACCCACGCTGTAGGAGTTGGTCCCAAACCCCGCATCCTACCAAGCTAGACGACGGCCCCTGTTTTGCTCCGATTTCTCCTACTCTAAAAGAGTTTTGAGTTATTTTTATGTTATCTTTGAAGACTAGAGAATAGGTTTAGGAGCTTAGATCTTCTACTATGATATCTGCTACTTTTTTACCTGATAATAACATACTACTGAATATAGGCCCCATACGTGGGAGTCCGTAGAGAGCTGCGACAGCCATACCTGCTACGTATAGTCCTGGTACTACTCTCCCTGTTTTCTCTACTACTAGTTTCTCGCTTAGTTCTGCGTATGCTGATTTTTCGCCTGGTACTACTATGTTTAGTTCTGGTATTTTCCTCGATGCAACACTTAGTACTTCTGCGTCGTGTCCTGTTGCATCAATAACTGCTCTACTGTATATAAAGAGTGGATCTACATGTAGTCCTGACATTATAACAGCACTCCACTGTATAGCTACACCTGTTATTCTAGTAGGACTTTCTCTTAGAATAACATCATCTACATGTACTCCGAATAGTACTTTTGCTCCTGCTTCAACTGCTCCTGTAGCTAGTTTAGCCATAAACTCTGCTGTATCAACTACTAGTAGATTTTCATCTCCTCTTACTGGTTCGTATCTTATCTTGAAATCTCTGAGTATTTTTTCTGCATCACGACTGACTACTAGTTTGTGGAATAACATTCCTCCTCCGCCTATTCCTCCTCCAAAGCTTAGTCTTCTCTCAAAAACAGCTACTGCTAAACCTCTCTCTGCTAGATATTTTGCTGCTGTTAGTCCTGCTGGTCCTGCACCTACTACTACAACATCTATGTTAGAGAGATTTGAGATTTCTCTAGCAGAGTATTCTACTATATACTTTGTTATTCTAGATTCTAGAGGGAGTTTATTCATTCTATTCACCTAGAGTCTACTACTATATGCTGTATACTATAGGATAGTACTCCTTGTAGCTGTACTTGTTTTCTTAGTAATTATTTGTTCCTGGTTTCTTATCCAGTTATTTATCCATCTCCTCGCACAAGTAGTACTACAGAAAGGCATTGGTCTATTCATACAACATGTTTTATACATTATTGGGTTGCTTGTTAGTTTTCCACACATAGCACATCTATAGATTCTACCACTACTCTTTACTTGGAAAGGCATGAGATCCCCGCTATAATAGGGTTATCTTGGTGTACATAAACTTATTCTAGATAAGTAGTTTCTAGTAGTAGTGTTTTTAACTAGTATCTATTAATGGTATTGCGTGGAGAAAAATACTGTATTAATTTTTCTGGTAAGAGATATATTTAATTTAGGGTATTAGTTAGATGGTATTAAATAGGAGGTAAACTATTATGAGTAGTGATGAACTAGGCGATATACTAGATCGTGTTGCTAGACGATTAGTAGATACAAAGAGCCGAGAAGATAGGAGTAGAGAAGAACCACCTGTCTACTTTATAGATAGTGATAGTAGGCTTAAAGAAGTACTATGTAGATGGCCGACAACTATTATCTTGTTTACTAGTCCTATGTGTCCAGCTTGTCACATGTATAGACCTATATTCTACGAGTATGCTGCATATGCTAAGAAAAAATATGGTGCAAGAGTAGGATTCCTAGAAGTAGATGTTAGTAGAGCTTATAGACTAGCTATGGAGCTAGGAATAATGAGTACACCTACAACAGTAGTATTCTATAACTGTAAGCCTGTTGATGGATTTGTAGGTGTTCTCTACGAAGATATGCTAGAAGAACTAGTATCTAGGTATGTAGAGTATTCATAGTTCTAACTATATACTCAGCGATGCAGGGCTTCTTCATCCCCTCTACCGTGTAGTAGTGGGTCGTATACAGTATATACCGGGGTTTCCTCGTCACTGCCATTATAGTGATTTTATAGTATTGTTCCTAGTTTTATTTCTTCTCTGCGATTCTTGGATGAATAATCTCTACTAGTACACCTTTACAGTATTCTAGTTCTCTCACTTCTACGACTGCTACTGCTCCTGCAGCTAGTTTTATTCTTCCTCCACATACTATACATGATACTACTTCTTCTATGTTGGGTGAGTGTCCTATGAGTATACTTCCAGGCTCTGGATCAAATCTAGCTAGTCCTCTACAGATGAAAGCACCTGGTTTTAGTATCTCTGTTTTTACTATCTCTATGCCGCCGTGTATCTTGGATACTATTTCTGCTGTCTCAACGGCTCTCCTGAGAGGACTTGTGTATATTTTTGAGGGTTTCTGTGGTAGGAGTTTTGCTACTTCTTCTACTTGTTTTCTTCCTTCGCTACTAAGCCATCTATCTTCATCTATTCCTCCTGCTTCTTCTTTCGAGACAGCTTTTCCATGTCTCATAAACATGTAGATTGGCAATAGTAGGCACCATTTTACTATAATTTGTATTACTGGGATAAAAACGAGTAGTATTCTGCTTGTAGCTACTGTGATGGATATATACTGCTAGCTTCTCTATAGAGTATTTTTACAGTATATGCTACTAGTGAGATAAGTGGAGGTAGCCATACTGGTATAAGTCCTTTGATAGCTATAACTGATACTAGTAGGAGGAGTGGTGTGTATCTTGTCTCTAGCCATGGTACGATGACTAGTAGTAGTGCTTCTGGATTAGCTAGGCTGATTAGAGGTGCTACTATATTGCTTAGTTCTCTCCCTACTAGTACTGAGAGTGTATATCCGAGAGCTATCATAGCTGCTATCTCAGCTACTGCTTCTACTGGTATAGAGAAGCCGGGGGAAAAGTACCTTATTATGTAGAGGAGACCTATATATGCTATCGAGTAGCCTACTAGGTAGAAACTCTTATTTCTTTCTCCAGCTTCGTAGGCTCCTAGCGAAGCTCCTAGTGGAGTAGGAGAAACTATTCCAGCCATAAAGCCTCTCCACAGAGAGCTACCTACTCCTAGTATTACTACGAGTAGTAGTGGTGTATAGAAGCTGAGGATACCTGTAGAAGCGAGGAGACCAGCTAGGAACCAACTAGCTACTCCAGCTATTCTACCGAGTGTATCTCTCCTGGCAATAAATATAGTGTAGTTGTTGTAGGCGAAAGCAGAGTATACTAGTACTCCTGCAGCTAGTAGAGCTAGTGCAACTAGTCTATCCATTGCTGGAGCTATAACTGCTGCCAGTGGCTCTTCTATATAGCTTCTCCACAGTCTCGGTGGCCAGTCTGAGATTAGAGGTGATACTATTACTCCACTAGCTACTGCTATTGTAGATATCCATTTCTGTGCTACTTCTCTCCTACAACACTCTATGATACTCTGAGGCCTAGTATATAGTGGTATAGTATCTAGTACGAGTATAGTTGCTATTAGTGATACAATAGCATGAATACTATGATGTACTGTGTAGAAACTGTATAGACTCTTATTACCTGCAAACCATAGAGCTGTATACCCAGCATTAATACCTAGATAAGCTAGTACTATAGTACCTATACCTATCCATAGTTCTTCTCTATTCTTCTCACTAGAAGTATATAGACAGAAGAATAGTAGCCAGCCTAGTAGTCCTACTAGAGCTGCTACTAGCCCACCTAGACATACACCAGGATTACAAGCTGCTACGAGGAATGGCTCACTATCCTTATAGTACAGGATGAAAGAGTCTCTCCCAATAAGCATTTCTAGTGGATTAGCACTTGGTAGTTCTTCTGACTTAGTAGTTGTATGCCATTTTGCAGCTCCTACTATCTCTCTAGCTACAAAACTAGGACCTTTTTCTACTATAAATGGAGACCATACTAGTAGTGATACAGCTGCTACCACTACGCTATAGAGTAGTAGTCTTCTCCAACCCCCTCTCTTGTAGAGGTATACTAGTATTCCTGGTGCTATGAATAGAGCTGAGTATTTAGTAGATAGTGCGAGACCGAAGAATACTGCTGATAATCTCCACCTGTTATAGATTAGTGCAGCTATAGATGCTATCGAGAAGAGAGACATATAGATATCTATCAGCCCGACAGAGCTCATTACTAGGAATACTTGGTTTTTATAGATACTAACATCTACTAGAGCTACTATGAGGATAGCTAGCCATAGACTAGGTTTTGTTCTCACGAAGAGCCAGTAGACTATCATCGATATAAGTAGTAGTGATAATGAACCTGCTAGAAAACTAGCTATACGCCATAGCCCATACTTGAAACCATACTTCCATACTAGTACTGCGTAGAGTAGTTTAACAAGCGGTGGATGCTCTGTATTTAGGTAGTAGTTGATATTCTCGTGGTCTGGTGCTCTACCAGGCATAATATCTATTATACAGTCATTATAGCTAGCTAGGTTCTCTACAGCTCTATGCTCTTTTATTGGTGATACAAATACTACTACATCTATCTTGTCATAGCGTCTCCATACTATACTCGATCCTGGTATTCTCTCTAGAACTATCTGTTGGATTTCTTCTCTACTACACTTGTTCTTGTCGAAGAATACTGTGTATATAGCATGTGTCTCGTTTATCTTGGGTACTATATCTAGACCTAGTATACTACGTCCTACGTTTATACTTGATGAAACATACCATACTTCGTCGCTGATATAGTCGTTAATATCTATTGTTTTACTTAGACCTTCTCTATAGAGTATAAATATAGATGAAGCAAGAAGTATAGCTACTAGTAGGAGATACTTAGTATCTACTTGTATATACTTCTCTGACGCTAAGGTATAGCCCCTCTACCTAGAGTCTCTCATCTAGAATTCTTAAGTTATTCTATTATACTCAGGTAGTATCTACTTGTAGTATACTCTATCTCCATATTTTTTATCAAGGTTGTATAGAGAGAGGGTTAGATATGGGGAGTAGAACTTAGTGAGATCTCTGATAGGACTAACTCTAGCTATTATATTGCTCGTACTAGTATTATTGTTTCTATGGATAGCACCACCTAGTATAAACTTGGATTTCTTCAGAGCAGCATCTCCTAGTAGTAGGGGGGAACAACGTAGTAGTCCTACTCCTATCCATGACTGGCTCGGTGTATACCCACTCACTAGTATAGATAAGTACTACTCTTGTATCTCGACACGTAATGTTTTCGACAAAGAGGATATGTTGTGTGCAGTAGAACAATCAGTCTATCTAGGAGAACTTGCTAGTAAGATAACGAGAAATTCTACTAGTATCTATGAAAAAGCTTCTAGGATCCAGCTATGGATAGCATATCATATCAAGTACGTAGAAGATAGAGCTATAAGTGGTGAGAGAGAATATGTACTTAGTCCTATTGAGACTCTGTATATGAAGAAGGGGGATTGCGAAGATAAAGCTCTACTAGCAGTTTCTCTAATGCTTGCTGCTGGGCTAGATAATGTAGCTATTGTAGATATAAAATTAGAGAATACTAGTATTAGGCACATAGAGCCAGCTATAATTATTGATAGAGAGATATACATAATTCCGCCTATAAATGGGACTTATCCTATGAGTCTACTCGATTATACAAGTTTTGTATCAGAGTATCTTAGTAGGCCTATTAGAGCAAGAGTATATCTTCTCTCTAGTAGTGGTGTAGAAGCAAGCTGGGATATCTATTTTCCAGAGCCTGCTAGAGAACAAGCTGTTATAGATGAGTTATATGTTAAGATTATAGAAGATGAAGCTAGAGTACAAATTCTCAGTGCGAGTGGAGCTAAGAGCTGTCCACCTCATGTTAGGAGTTTATTAGCTAGAGCTATGAAGATTCTACCACAAGAGAAGATACCTATAGTGTATCCACTGTATATGTTTTATGTAGATCTACTAGTATATGATAGAGAGAAGGATTTATGGTGGCCTAGTCTATATGGTAAACTACTAGCACACCAAGCACTTGCAAACAACTTGTATACGTGGTTGACTAGGAAGAATACACTATACTGTGTAGATGTAGGTGTTGAAGTCGACCAGTCACGTATTACTAGCTATAAGTATGGTGTGGAAGGAGTACTTATACCAGTTGTGGAGGAGAGGAAGATAATAGTATTATATGTAGTAGCTGTTACTCATTCGTTGCTCGAAGATGGCTACTATTCTAGGACTGGTAGTAGTGTTGTATTTAGTTTTGCTGGGTCTACAGAGCTATTAGAAGATATCGAGTCAGTTATTATATATAGTACTGTTGATAGCGAGTTAGTACCTATTGTAGGGATAGTTGGGAATAAGAGTGTTTATTTTGTAGATATGGAAACTCTCTATGCAGATGAGTGGCTCATATATCCTCCTAATTTGCTAAAAGTAGTAGTAGATAGAGCAGAACTAGAAGAAGTTCTACTAGGATCTAAGTATACTAGGAGAGAATACCTAGTTGTTGCGTGGAGTAGAGAAGGATATCCATTATATGCAGGTTTCTTTAACCTAGGAGGATAGATATTTTGAGTACTAATAAGAAGCTCTACGAAGTAAGTAGTTTGTTTAGAGGTAGTGTAGTAGAGAGACCTAATAGATTTGTGTTAGAGATTGATGATCCTCTACGTGGACGTATACGTTGCCACCTTCATGATTCAGGTAGATTACCTCAACTAGCTGTTAGAGGTAGGACTGTTTACTATCGTATGAAGCCTCGTAGACTCTCTAGAAAGACTAGTTGTGATGTAGTTGCATTTGAGTACAATAATGTCATAGTCTTGGGCGATAGTAGATTTCCAAATATGTTCTTCGAGAAGATCATCAGCGATCTCTATGGGGGAGATGCAGAGTATAAGAGAGAAGTAAATATTCTTGGTTCGAGAGTAGATTTTATTATATCAACTAGTAGTGGTATCAGGCTAGTTGAAGTTAAGGGCTGTACGCTTGTCGAAGATGGTATTTGTTTATTCCCTGATGCACCTAGTGAGAGAGCTGTGAGACACGTAGAGACTCTGTATAGAATTAGTAAGTCGGTTGGTATAGTTGGAGAGATAGTGTTTATGGCGATGCGTAGTGATGCTATGATTGTTATGCCTAATACGCGTATCCATAGAGTTTTTTCGCAGAAGCTCTGTTCTTATA
>JALTYD010000150.1:1588-12466 GCA_027046525.1 Pyrodictiaceae archaeon | reverse complement strand
TACCTATTAGTCTCCCAGCTTCAACTGCTAGTACTCTATCACTATCATATCTTTTCATAACTCTAACAGCATGTTCTAGTGTCTCATCCTTATCTACAACAGGATACTCCTTCTTCATAACATCTACTACTCTGATGCTAAGTATGTTCATACTCTAACCTCTACCATGTATTCAATCATGTCTTATCCTAGTATGACGATATAAAAGCTCTCAAAATACCATGCTTAACAACAACGCCTAGTATTTCTTCATCTCTTACAACTGGTACTGAGCTAAAACCCTGTCTAAGCATAATACTTGCTACATCTGCTAGATCACTATCTGGCTCTGTAACTATAGGGTCTGGAGTCATAATATCTTGGGCTATCGGAATAGTATAAGTATATAGAGGACCTAGTCTGCCTTTAGGGAGCTCTGTAAATCTTCTTATTATGATTTTCTTCCTAGGGTCGTATACTCCTATGATCTCTAGGAACGCTATATCACTTGGTGCTATTATACCAACTAGTTTCCCTCTATCAACTACTAGTACTCTCTTAGAAGGTGTAGAATCGAGAAGTTCTGCAACATAAGTCAAGCTATGCGTAGGGTTAACTACTGCAACATCTACTTCCATGTATTCTCTAGCTATATGTTTACCTTTGAAGTGTTCTGCATAAGCTCTAACTATATCTGTCTTAGTTAGTATACCAACTAGTTTCTCGTCTTCGTCTACAACAGGTAATCCACCTATATTTTTCTCTAATAGTATTCTACATGCATCTAGGAGTGTATCACTAGTCTTAGTGGTGATAAGATCTGTTGTCATTATCTCTTCTACATTTATTCTATCGAGTCCTCTCTTGGTAAACCTGCTTGTGGCTAATTTAGCAAAATCAGCCTTAGTTATAATACCTATTGGTTTATGATCTCTAATAACTACTAGTCTCCCAACACGATACCTAATCATCAACCTCCTAGCATGTGCTAGATTATCCCTTGGTCCAACAACTACTACAGGCGTAGACATATAGTCTTCAACACGTAGTTTTTCACCAACCATTACTACCACCTATCTCTGTGTAGATCCAGGAGTAATAGCTATAGCAAATAATACATCTCTTTCAGTAACTATCCCTACTAGTTTCTCACCATCTACTACGAATAGACTACTTATTTGTTTCTCTTTCATAATAGTAGCTGCTTCTCCAACATCAGCACCAGGATTTATAGTGTAGATATCTCTAGATGCAATTATGTTCACAGGTAGATTTATAGCCTCTGATAAGCTACTGCTACTAGAGTATTTAAACACGTTATGACTCCCAATAAAACCTACTATATCCTTAGCTGTCACAATCCCCCACACAGTATCATCCTCGAGTAGTGGTATTCGTCTAATATTGTACTTGACCATTGCTTCAGAAGCTTTCTTGATGCTGGAATCCTTGCTAATGGCTATTATGTTAGTCGACATAACTTCTTCTACTTTTCTCCCAATATACTTCTCAGCAATATGATGTACAATATCGTGTTCAGATATTATACCCCATAATACACCATCTCTATCTATAACTGGAAGTATTCCTATCTTGTTAACTATCATAGCCTCTATTATATCTAGTAGGTTACTCCATGTATATACAAGCTGAGGGCTGGGATTCATTATCGAAGAAACATATTCTTTCAGGAGAGCTGAGTAGATATTATCTCTGTGTCTCTTAGTAACAATATTATAGTATTCACCACCACCTAGATAATTAACTATATCCATATTTGTAATCATTCCTTCAACAATATCTATCTCTGGAACAACTACTGGTAATGCTCTTACTCTATATCTATATAGATCTTCAGCAGCACCCATTATAGTAGTATTTCTTGTAGTTGTATAGACTGGTCTACGAGCTATGAGTTTTGCATCTCCTTCTCTACGTCTTATTCTCTCACTAAAGTTAGGTTTTCCATCACTTCTAAGCCATCTAATTCCTTCAGGTCTACGTTGTACAGCGAATCTAATACGCATAATGATCAACCTCTTATTGCTAAGCTAAAACTATATAGAAGATCCTCTAATAGGATCCTAGTTTTAAAAATAAAACCAACTAGTCTCATCTCCTCTCATTCTCCCTTTGTATAGCCGAGCCATCTAATGATAGGATCACTCCTATCAACTACACCTACTAGTATGTTATTCTTCTCAACCACGTATACTCTACCTATATCTCTATCTAGCATAGTCTCTACAGCTTCTTCTAGCATTGAATCTGGCGAGACAACTACAGGCGGAGTAGACATAACTTCTTGTACAACTGGCCCTTTTCTATGCGATCCTGCTTCTAGATCTGGCCTCGTAAACCCCCTAGTAATTAAATCATACTCAGCTATGACTCCTACTATTTTCTTCTTTTTAACAACTGGTAATGCTGCAAACTTCTTTGATAACATAAGTTGCCAGACTTTGTATATAGGTGTAGTAGGTTCTACGAATATGACATCTCTAGTCATAAAGTTCTCTACTGGCTCCTCTAAGATAGGATGCTCAACTTCTAGTAGATATCTCAGAATATCTTCTAATCCAACAATACCTAGTAGTCTCCTCTTACTATCTACTACAGGTGCATACCACTCATCTATACTAATCATCATTTTCGCGACTCTATAGGCATCATCAGATAGTCCAAAGACTAGAGGTGGATCCTCCACTAGGTCTTTTGCAGTAGCTTTAGTCTTAGTTGAAGTTATAGATAATAGCGATCCACGTCTAATTATACCTACTAGTTTTAGTGTTCTCTCATCGTATACTACTGGTAGAATACGTGCTTTTGTCTCTTTTATTTTCTGCCTAAGTTCTCCAATACTAGAATTAGGGAATACAAATGGGTATCTCTTTGGTGTAGAGATTTTATCTATAGAGAGAGACAGGTAGGACACCATTTATATAAATATACACATACTTGTTAAAATTCTAAACTCTAATCAAACATACTATACTACCCTAAGCTCCTCTTCTATCATGTTCTCAAGTAGTAGGTGGTAATCTCGTACTTGAACGTTTAATTAGAAATACTTCTATCAAGCTAGGTGCTATGCTAATAATATCTGTTCTAGATACTATACCTACTAGTCTATTACCATCATCGAGTATAGGTATGTGCCCTATATCTCTACTCCTCATATACTCAGCAACTGTATCTAGAGTTGCATCCTCGTATACTGTAACTGGATTAGGAGTCATTACTTCTTCTACTCTCGTTGTATGAGGATTCAAGCCCTTAGCTACTACTCTCCTAACTATATCTGCTTCTGTCAATATACCTATAACATATCCTGTTGAATCAACAACTACAACACTCCCTATCTTGTGTTCAGCCATCTTATTTGCAGCACTCACAATATTCTCATCTGGCCGTACAGTTACAACATAACTAGTCATAATCTCAGAAACTTTTATATCTCCAGGGGAAATAGTCTCTTCCTCGAACAAGTAGCACCACCACTAGCCTCCCCCTAAGGACAAATTCTTTTAGATTCTTCTAAAAAATATTCTGGGTAAACTCTATTTGACTTATACATCTCTATAGCTTCTCTTGCTTTCTCCCATAAGATCTTTGGCCTATTCAGCCTAAGTTCTTTAAGAAGCCTATTGTTTCTATTCTTAGCTTCTACTAATCCTTTATTAACAATATTGACTATAATCCCGAGCTCACTTTTAGATAAAAAGATCTTTTCTCTATCAGCTACTAATACATCCAGCCTAATACCTGTACGTAGCTCGAGCATAGGATAATTCTTCATAACCATTATACCACTATGTTTAAACCCAGCTCTATGTGCAATAGAGAGTATTCTGCCTGCTTCTTCGAGATCTGCGACATAGACGTGATATATAGGGCCTTGTAAACTAAGCCATAGTCTGCTAGAAAAAGGCCTCTTGAGTACTTCTATGATTTCTTCTAGCCTAGTAGGCTTGTGTTTCTTATATACGATCATTGTCTCTTTTTTTGTCCAAGGATATTCTGTATCGAGTATAGCTATTCTACCCGAACAGCTACTCTTAGGAAAACTCTTAGGCCTAGCAAAGATCTCGAGAAGTACTTCCACTATATCAGTATCTAAGTAGCCTATTTCTAGGTCTTCCCATAACCTCGCCCAGGCGCATTCTTTTTGTTTTATCCACTCTTCCTCCAACCCGATGTCCCTACTATGGTTTTGCCTAGATACTAATATAATCCTAGATAATCATATACCTGCAAAGGCGGGTGGAATACAATGCCTAGCTTAATCGATAAGCTAAAACCTCTAAGTCCAGGACAGGAAGAAATGCTTAGAGCTCTAAAAGATGATACTGTAGAAGTTGTTGGTCTTTTTGGACCTACTGGTAGTGGTAAGAGTCTCTTCAGTGTACTATATGGGATCGATGCAGTTATACAAGGAAAGTATAGAAGACTGATAATATCTAGGCCTGTCGTAGATATTGTTACTGGTAGAGAGCTAACAACACAAGACCTAGGTCCACAGTACTACGAGATAGCTTCTGCCTACTTAAAAGATATACTTAGTGGCTTTATAGATTGGAAAAAAATAGAAGAACTAGTCAATGAAGGCAAACTTTTGTTTGCTGATACACACTATCTCCGAGGAAGAACATTTGATGATTCAGTAATATTCCTAGATGATTCACAGAATGTTCCACCAGAGAGTAGTATAGAGATACTCATGAGGATAGGTAGAAATAGCAAGTTCATAATAGCTGGTGATCCAGTCTTCCAGAAGCTACATGGTATTGAACGTGATGGAGCAACTATTATAAGAGAAGTACTACTAGGCGAGGAGAATTCAAAAGTAGTAGATCTTGGTCTCAAAGATATAATACGTCCAGGCGCTAAGAGAGGAATAAGATTAATGATTGAAATGAAGATGAGGAATAGACCACTAAACGATATCGAGAAAAGAATCATCGATACAGCTCAGATATATGCACCTGATGCAGACATAATAACTGTAGTTGAATTCCTAGAAGAGAAGAAGAAGTTTGAAATAAAGTCTGAGAATGTACCTGATGCACTAATAATAGTAAAAGAGAACTACCTAGGAAGACTTGTTGGTAGAGGAGGAGAGAGAATTCAGAAGATAGAAGAAGATACAGAGCTTCTACTCAGAGGAGTAGAATTAACACTAGATTTCACAAACCTTATCAGAGCAGTACACCCAGTAAGTTGGATACATAAACACATAGTAGATGTAGATTTTGAGGGCCCATTCCTAGCTATAAAAGTATCTAGTAATGAATTTGGCGCCTTTGTAGGCCAAAGAGGATTCCACGTAAAATTCATTGATTCAATATTCAAGAAACTACTAGGGATAGGTGTTAAAGTATACGAGGTAGAAGCAAAGAAGAGACAGAGAGGAAAAAGGAAAAGATAAATAGCTAGAGGTGCAAGTACTCGCCTAAAATCAAATACATACCTAGTAGCTACTTAACAGAAGCTCTAAGAATACTAGCTAATAGCATAGGCCTCGACTATCTAAAACTAGAAAGTATTTATGGAGTAATAAGCCTAGGCTCAAAAAGTAGAGCACATGCTAGAATATGGGGTACACCATCTATTCTCGTAGCTTTAAACAAGTGTCAGCCTGTATATGTGATCGAGTTAATACACCAGAGAGTACAGGGAAGAAAATGCAGCGATATTCTTAGAATACTCATACACGAGCTCCTACATATACCAAAGACTTTCAGTGGTAGTCTAAGAAGCCATGGTGAGTGGAGTAGAGCTAGCAACATTAATAAGTACTGGGAGAAGCTAGACGAGAAGACTAGAGAGAAGATATGCCAGCTCATAGGCTATGCTATCAACGAAGCTGGAAAGTATAAAACTACTAGATATGCATTACGCTAGTCTCTCTAGGTGAGGATTCCTTATAGTCAAGTTCTTCTTGACTAACATCTGTGGGTTCTATGTAGGGTCTCTTCCTCTTTTTCATAACCTTTTCTACAGCATAGAGGAAGTCATTCATACTAACTTCTTTTGCTCTCCTCCTCAGAGCAGAATAACCAGCTTCCATAGCTATTGCTTTAATATCAGCTCCAGTTGCTCCTTCTGTAATACTAGCGAGATATTCTAAGTCTACATCTTTCGAGAGCTTCATTTTCTTTGTATGTATCGCGAATATCTCGATACGTGCTCTATGGTTGGGCGGTGGTACATAGAGTAGTCTATCAAATCTACCGGGTCTCAGGATAGCAGGATCCAGTATATCTATTCTATTAGTAGCTGCTATTACTCTGACATTCTCTAGCGAATCAAATCCATCCAGGATAGCTAGTAGCTGCATGAGAGTACGTTGTACTTCTCTCTCGCCACTAGTACCTATATCTAGTCTCTTCGCTGCAATAGCATCAATTTCGTCTATGAATACTATGCTAGGAGCTTTCTTTTTTGCAAGCCTAAATACTTCTCTTACTATCCTAGCACCTTCTCCTACGTATTTCTGGACGAATTCTGATCCAACAACACGTATGAATGTAGCTTTACTCATACCAGCTACTGCTTTTGCTAGTAGAGTCTTACCACAGCCAGGAGGACCATAGAGTAGTACTCCTTTTGGAGGCTCAACTCCTAGCTCTCTAAATAATTCTGGCTCTACAAGAGGGAGTATAACTGACTCGTAGAGTTCTTGCTTCTGTTGTTTTAACCCACCTATATCCTCGAAGGATATCTTCGGCCTCTCTACAACCTCCATAGCTCTAACGAACGGATCTTCATGCTCTGGAAGCACCTCCACTATAGCTGATCCTCTCTGGTTGATAGCTACATGTGCACCTGGTAGCAGCTTAGATACATCTACATCACTCATAACACGTACAACTAAATTAGGGCCTGTACTGCTCTTAACGACTACTCTCCCATCAGGCAGTACACTAAGAACAATAGCTTCTATGAGAGGTGGGCTAAGGAGTTTATCTAGCTCCATCTTGTACCTACGTAATTCTCTCCTAAGCTCTGCACGTTCAGCTTCTAGCTCTTTCACACGCCTCTCAAGCATACGAATATACTCGTTGAGAGTAGCGTCAAAATCAAAATCACTACCCATTACCTTAGCACCGTTCATGTATTATTTAGTTATACTAGAAGTACTAAATAATAGTTCGTTTACGTATTACTAATATCGGGCGTATACCAGGTTGAATAGGAAGAGAAATGAAGCTAGTCTATACTGTGAAATGTGCGGCTCCCCAGTAGAGGGGAGACCATACAGAGTAGTTGTAGAGGGAGTTGAACTAGTACTCTGTAGAAGATGCCATGTAGAGAGACTAAGGAGAACTAGGACAACACCAGACGACCCTATGAGATACCGCTTAGCTCTACGCTCAACTACTCCTCAAGCTAGAATACAAACTACACCTAGCCGTAAGCCAGCTACAGAGAAAGCTAAGCCTCTACAACCTATACGTAGCCTTACTATGAGGCCAAAACCAAGAGGCGTCAGCCTTAGAGAAGCAGAGAGATTTGAAGTAGTAGACGACTATTCTTCTAGAGTGAGGAGAGCACGTGAAAGACTAGGCTATACTCAGCGTGACTTAGCGAGGAAAGCTAAGATTGCAGAAAGTGTTATTCGTAGAATAGAGCTGGGCGAACTTGTTCCATCGATAGATCTAGCGAGAAAACTAGAAAAAGTATTAGGGATTAAACTACTAGAACCAGTAGTTGAGACAGAAGAAGAACTAAGTAAGAGCAAGAGAGAGAATCTATACCTTACACTAGGCGATATAGCTGAATTCCGGGAAGAATAATTATAGCCTCCTAGTGATAGTCTATGGCTAGTGGAAGATATGGAAAGAGTGCTACTATGAAGTATGCAATACTACTAATACCTAGGAATACACCATACTGGGAGATAAAAGAAGCACATGCACTCGCAGAAACAGCAGGCTATAGTATAGTAGATACTCTCAGATATAGGAGATTATCTCGCTCGAAGATCCTGAGTGATGCAAAACTCGAAGAACTAGTACAGCTAGTGAACAAATACATAGAGTATTCTCCTACGATAATATTATTTGACGATATGAAGCCACGAGAATACTTTAAGATAGTAAAAAAGACTAGAAGAGAAGTTATAGATAGAACTCTGCTATTGCTCGAAATATTTGCTCTACATGCAGGTAGTAAAGAGGCTAAATTACAGATAGAACTAGCTAAACTACACCACCAGCTACCACTAGTAAGAGAAGCAATAAGACTAGCTAAACTACGTGAACTTCCAGGCTTTCTAGGCCCAGGTACCTATGCAATAGATGCATACTATAAACATATAGTCTCACGTATATCTAGGATAAAAAATCAGCTAGAAAATCTCAGAAGAAGAAGAGCTATAGAGAGATCCAAGAGGAGTAGTAAAGGTATCCCACATGTATCTATAGTTGGCTATGCTAGTGCTGGTAAAACATCTCTATTTAATAAACTCACAGGCTTCTCAAAACCTGTAGGAGAAGAATACTTTACAACTATCTCTCCTAAAGTAGGATCTACAGTATCAGATGGACTAAAAATAGCATTTATAGATACTGTAGGATTCATAACTAGAGTACCCCCAGAGATTATTGAGGCATTCCATTCTACGCTAGAAGAAGTAGCATATTCTGATATAATTATCTATGTCGTAGATCTATCGGAACCAGAAGATGTTATGCTAGAAAAACTAGGTGAGGGTATCTCGACACTTAGAAGAATAGGAGTTGTAGGTAAACCACTGGTAGTAGCTGCTAATAAAATCGACTTAGTAGGAGAAGAAACAGAAATCAATAGACTATCTAGGATAGTAGAATCAGTAGTTAGTAGTACTTATCCTGCATTTAAATCCTTAGTACCTATATCTGCTACGAAGGGAGATGGGATAGGAGAATTACTATGGACTACTACGAAGCTATTAAAAAGTATGGTAAAGTATACGTTCTAAGGATAGGCCATAGACCTCAACGAGATAAGAGAGTAACAACACATGTAGGACTAGTAGCTAGAGCTTTCGGCGCTAATGGATTCATTCTAGGAGATATATGTGATAAAAACATAGTAGAATCACTTAGGAGAATACAGCGAGATTGGGGAGGTAGTATCACTATAGAGTGTGGAGTAGATAGTAGAAAATATACAGAGGAGTGGAAGAAAAATGGTGGCGAAATCATACACTTGACAATGTACGGTCTACACATAGATAGTATAATAGAAGATATACGTGAGAGCAATAGACCTAAACTAGTAATTGTTGGTGCTGAGAAAGTCCCAGCATTTTTCTACCAAATAGCTGACTACAATGTAGCAATAGGTAATCAGCCTCATAGCGAAGTAGCTGCTCTCGCTGTGTTTCTAGATAGGCTTTTCGGCGGGGAAGAACTTAGAATAGAGTATCCAAACGCGAGAAAGAAGATAATACCTTCTAGCAGGAGGAAGAGAATAGTAAGTCTAGAATAACCCCACCCTTATCCATATATAAATAGGGTCAAACGAATATTGGCCAAGAGAAACTCACCAGAGCCATTATTTGAGATGATAGAGAAGCTAATTGGGCCAGAAGCAAAACAAGTATTTGAAACACTATACGAGAACGGCGGAGAACTCTCAGAGCTAGAAATAGCTGAGAAAACAGATATGAGAATGAATGTTGTGAGAAGAGCTCTCAATCTACTTGCAGAAAAGAGTTTTGTAACATATAGACGTGTTCGACTAGAAGATGAGAAGAATAGAACAATATTTCTCTGGCGAATAAACTATGAAGGCATCCCCTCGATAGTCAGAACTAGGAAGAAAATAGTACTAGATAAGCTAAAAGCAGTACTAGAAAGCCAAGAATCATCAGACTTCTACCAGTGTCCAAACGATGGTATACGATACAACTTCGAAACAGCTATAGAATACGATTTTACGTGCCCAAGATGTGGAGCAGTACTGGAACCAGACGAGGATAAAGAGCTGAGAATAGAAGTACTAAAAGACTATATAAGGAGGATAGAAAAAGAGCTTGAAGGAGACTCTAAACCTAGTTGATCTATTCTGTGGAGCAGGAGGATTTGCAGAAGGGTTTAGGAGAGCAGGCTTTAAGATACTAATGGGAATAGATAATAGTCCAACAGCCTCTAGAACATTTAAAGTCAACTTCCCAGACGCTATAGTATTAGCAGAAGATATCAAGGAAGTAAACGGCTACATGATAGAGAAACTAGTGGGAGATATAGATGTTATCATAGGTAGTCCGCCTTGCGAGCCATTTACAGGAGCAAATCCTAGGCGAATGAAAAATCCCCTAGATAGGCTCTACCAAGACCCTATAGGCCAATTAGTACTACATTTTGCTAGGATAGTATCTGAAGTAAAACCAAAGATATTCATTATGGAAAATGTACCTGGAATACTCGATCTCCGTAGCGAACTCGAAAATATATTCAAAAAAGCAGGCTACGAGAAAATATACTTTAACAAACTCTTAGCTGAAAAATACGGAACACCAAGTCATAGACTAAGAGTATTCATATCTAACATAAAAATAAAACCAAAACCAGTACCTAGGAGAATAACCGTTGGAAAAGCACTAGAGAATCTACCAGAACCTGGATCAACTAGCATACCTAACCACGAAGTAACACCAATAAGTCATAAAAAGCTTAGACGTATAGCTAGACTAGGCTGGGGACAAGCACTAATATACTATGAAGGTGCAAAAGGCCGAAGACTCCCAAACCTTATACGTCTAGATCCGAGAAGAATAGCACCAACTGTACTAGGTTCTAGTAGATTTATACACCCATACTCAGATAGATTCCTGACTGTCAGAGAACAAGCCCGTCTCATGGGATTCCCTGATCACCACGTCTTCCTAGGTGGTAGAGACGAACAGTA
>JALTYD010000150.1:0-1578 GCA_027046525.1 Pyrodictiaceae archaeon | reverse complement strand
TTGGAGAAGCTGTCCCACCACCATTAGCATATGCAATTGCTCTCGAAGTAAAAAAGTACTTATGACAGTCCCCAGCAATACTACTACTAACTATAACATCTCGTTAATTCTCCATAATAGACAAGCCCAGTATCAAGGTATAGATTAGCTACAACAAAGTACTCATAGCCTGTCGTGGAGGGACACCAAGTAACAGATCCTCCAGAGAATCTATAGAGTTTTAGAATACTAGTATCTTCATCTAGGAGTCCTAGCCAGATATATCTATCAGAGGGTAGCCAGCTAATATCAGCACAAATACTAGTAGTCCCAGCTATATTGTATAAATGTAGCTCTCCAGGATCAAGCGCTCCGTAGATAGTCTTATCCGAGCATATTAGCTGTAGCTCAATAGTTCTAGTTTCCACAATATTATCTTCTTCGACAACTATTTCATAGCTAGTTTTAGCTTCATCTAATGATAAAACTCTATCAGCTATCGGTGTACCAGCTGCAATACCCTCATCAGCAATAAATACAGCAAAAGTCTCATTTCTCACAGTCTCGTTAGGATATACTACAGTAAATTCTGCAATATACTTCTTCGTAGCTATTGCTAGAATAGGAACTACTACAAGTATAGCTAGGATGAAAATAGCTAGTTTCCTTCTCATATAATCCCTCCTCCATAGAAGATGGGGATATAGAGTTAGAGGCTTATTTTTTTTCCCTCCTCTAAGAATAAAGGCTCCTATGTCCAGCAAATAAGTAGACTACTGAGTACTACTATGTAGTATTTTGATGTGGTATAGAATAATTGCAGCTTCAGCTGTAGGAGGTAGTTTCTGCTCAAATCCTGCTAAGTATACTGCTTCACCAAGTCCTACAATGTCTTTACCAGGAGAGACATCTAATCCACTAAATACAATCATTGTCTTCCCCACTAAATTTCTAATATACTCTGATAAGTTTACTTCAACACCATAATCTTTTGACAAAACTACGACTTTATCAGGATTAACCAACTCTATAGCATCTCTAACTTCTGAAAGTACTAGAAAATTCCTGCCGAGTTTTAGAGCATATCTTGTAACTTCTGGGATACCACTAGTAGCTGCTGCTCCATAGACTTTTGTTGCAATAAAATACTTTACACCAAAACTATACACTGTCCTTGCTAAATCAATTAGTCTCTGAGCACTAGATATATCGTTAACAACAATGATGATATTATTGATCAGTTTAGTACACCAACTTTAGACTTAAGGACTCAGAACTTAAAGGTGTCTACATGGCTGTCTTCAGTGAGTACAGCCTTCAGCATCTCCAGAATCTATACTAGACATATATAACAGTTAATAATGCTATTCTCTGAAACAGTACACTAATACAAAGTATTAGATGTACGTACTAGGCGGGTCTCTTATAAACAAAATCTAGCTCTATCAACGAAAGGGGTACTCTCTTTGGCTAAAATAGTTATTGTGAAAATAGATGATAAAGTCTATGAAGAACTAGACAAAAAAGCTAGAAAAAAAGGATACCTACTAGTAACTGACTATGTAAAGAACTTAATACTTCGTGATCTCGGTAGAGAGG
>JALTYD010000149.1 GCA_027046525.1 Pyrodictiaceae archaeon | reverse complement strand
AAATAATAGTATAATAAGCTGGAAAAACAATAATATTGTCTTTAGTTTCTTCATTGTCATCACAAATCTATCTGTTTATCATTTTTTCATACATTTGCTTTTAATTAAATTCCTTAAGACATATTTAAGAATACCTCCATGCCTATAGTACTCTACTTCGACTTGATTATCTAGTCGACTTACTACTTTGAATTCTATAGTAGTTCCATCTTCTCTCTTCGCTCTGACTGTAAGTATTTTGTTAGGATACAATCCCTCTCTTATTCCTATTATATCGTAAATTTCGTCTCCTCTAAGTCCTAGAGTTGAAGCATTTTCTCCTTCTATGAACTGGAGAGGTAAGATCCCCATTCCTATCAAGTTACTTCGATGTATACGTTCGAAACTTTCCGCGATAATAGCTCTGACTCCTAGAAGATATGGGCCTTTGGCAGCCCAGTCTCTACTACTTCCAGCTCCATACTGCTTACCTGCGATAACTATTAGTGGTATATTTTCTTGTCTATATCTCATTGCTGCATCAAATATAGTTGTAATTTCTCGGGTTGGCCAATAGATAGTATATCCTCCCTCTCTATCCACTAGTAGATTTCTTAGTCTTGGATTAGCGAAAGTCCCCCTCATCATTACTTCGTGATTACCTCTCCTCGCACCATATGTACCAAACTCTCCTAATTCTACACCTTTCTCTAACAGATATTGACCTGCAGGACTCTCTGGATTTATTGTACCTGCTGGAGATATATGATCAGTTGTTACTCTATCGCCTAACATAACTAGTACACGAGCACCTATAATATCGTCAGGCTCGCTAGGTTCTAGACTGAAGTCATCAAAGAATGGAGGCCTCCTAATAAAGGTTGATTTTTCATCCCACTGATACATTGTCTCTCTGGGTGCATCTAGTTTTTCCCATTCTTCTGTTCCTCTGTATATATCTTTGTATATATCTCTGTACAACTCTGGTCTAACATATTCTCTAATTAAGTTTCTAATCTCGTTTGTTGATGGCCATATGTCTTTGAGGTACACTGGTTCACCATTAGGTGTGTAGTCTATAGGCTCTCTATAGGGATCCCATTTCATAGTCCCCTTTAGTGCATATACAACAACTAGCATGGGGGATGCAAGAAAGTTTGCTTTCACAAGTGGATGTATTCGTCCACTGAAGTTTCTGTTACCACTCAGTACAGCTACAGTGTACAAGTTATTTTCGCGTATAGCTTTAGCAATATCACTTGGTAATGGTCCGCTATTACCTATACAAGTCATACACCCGAAGCCAGTTACATGGAAACCGACTGCTTCCAGGTAGGGCATTAGCCCGGTATTCTTCAAGTACTCGGCTACAACTCTGCTGCCTGGTGATAAACTGGTTTTGACCCAGGGTTTTCTTGTCAGCCCTTTCTCGACAGCCTTTTTGGCTACTAGGCCAGCACCAAGCATAACATGTGGATTAGATGTATTAGTACAGCTAGTTATTGATGCAATTACTACTGCCCCGTCTTCTAACTCGAAGCTTTGTTTTGCCTGTGTTATCTTTGCAGACTTTCCTATGAGTAGCCTCTTCTTTTTAGACTCTTCGTAGAAATTACTTAGATTCTCTACGAAATAGTTGCTAATATTTTTCAAGGCAACTCTATCTTCTGGATGACTAGGTCCTGCTAATGAAGGCTCTATGTCTGATAAGTCGAATGTCACACTAATACTGTACTCAGGGTCTCCTTCACCATCATAATACAAGTATTGTAACTTAGTATACCATTCTACGAAGTCTATGTGCTTGGGATCCCGTCCAGTTGTTCGTAGAAATTCAATAGTCTCTTTATCTACTGGGAAAAACCCTACAGTACTACCATACTCTGGTGACATATTAGCTATAGTCACTCTATCAAAGGCTAATAGAGCTTTAACACTAGGACCATAGAACTCTACAAATTTTCCTACTACATCACCTACTTTTTTGCGTAGAAACTCTGTGATTGCTAGAACAATATCAGTTGGTGTAACTCCTTCTCTAGGTTCACCTACTAGTTTAACGCCTACTACTTCTGGCAGTACAGTATAGTATGGTTGTCCGAGCATGACTGCCTCGACTTCAATGCCTCCTGCTCCCCAGCCTAATACACCGATTCCATTAACCATTGTTGTATGTGAATCAGCTCCTACTAGCGTATCTGGATACGCTACTAGTTCTCCATTGTGTTTCCTATAGTGTACTACTTGTGCAAGATACTCTACATTAACCTGGTGTATAATACCCTTACCCGGTGGTATAATCTTCAAATTGGCAAATGCAGTCTGAGCCCATTTGAGAAGCCTATATCTCTCTCTATACTTTCTAAACTCAGCTATAGTGTTCTTCTTAAATGCATCACTCGTACCAAAATAATCTACACTTATACTATGGTCTACTACTAGATGCGCAGGAATTTGTGTATCTACTACAGAAGGATCACAGCCGAACTTGCTAGCAATCTCCCTCATAGCAGCTAAATCTACAACAGCAGGAACACCAGTATAGTCTTGTAGAATAACACGAGATGGCATAAAAGGAACTACTACTTTACCAGCACCAGATGGCCATCTCCCAACATTTTTTATGTCTTCTTCCCTTACTAGGAATCCATCATAGTTTCGTGTAACATTCTCCAACAGGATCCTTATAGTAAATGGCAATTTTGATAGTCTAGTTAAACCTATTTCCTCGAGCTTCTCAAGTCTATACACTATAACC
>JALTYD010000148.1 GCA_027046525.1 Pyrodictiaceae archaeon | reverse complement strand
CATTATAACATCAAGACTAAGAGAAGCACTAGCAACAGGTAATTGGCCTGGACAGAGAACAGGAGTAAGCCAGCTACTCGATAGAACAAACTGGATCTCAACAATAAGTCATCTTAGACGAGTCGTTTCTCAGCTCAGTAGGAGCCAACCTCATTTTGAAGCAAGAGATGTTCATGGAACACAGTGGGGAAGAATATGTCTCTACGAAACACCTGAAGGACCTAACTGTGGACTTGTAAAGAATCTAGCACTACTCGCCTATGTATCGCCTGGTGCAGACGAAGAACCTATCGAGAAACTACTATACGAGAAAGGTGTTATTGATATTGTAGAGTTTTTCGAAAAAGTTAGAGGACAAGGCCGTTATCCTCCTGAAAGCTTAAAATGGTCAAAAGTCTTCTTCAATGGGAAGTTCCTAGGGTACCATAAAGATGGTAGAAAACTCGTAGAAGAGCTTAGACAGCTTAGGCGACATGGCAAGATACCCCCCCACATGTAAGTATAGCTTTTTATGAAACTCAATACATTAGAGAAGTTTATGTTAATAGTGATCCTGGTAGACTTCTAAGACCAGTTTTTGTAGTAGAAAATGGCAAGATACTCTATAACGATTATCACGCTGAAAAGCTAAAGAGGAGAGAATGGCGATTCTCAGATCTTCTAAAAAATGGAATAGTTGAGTTACTCGATGCAGAAGAAGAAGAAAATGCATATATAGCTGTAGATCCCGGAGAGGTGACATCAGAACATACACATGTAGAAATATGGCCCGCAGCTATAATGGGTGTCGCAGCCTCTACAATACCTTATGCTGAACATAACCAGTCTCCACGAAATACGTATCAAGCTGCAATGGCCAAACAGGCACTAGGATTGTATGCAGCTAACTTCCAGATAAGAGCAGATACGAGAGCACATCTGCTACACTACATAGAGAAGCCGCTTGTACAGACTAGAGCTCTTGAAGTACTTGGGTATAATGATAGAGCTGCTGGGCAGAACACTATTGTAGCTGTTATGTCATTTACAGGTTATAATATCGAAGATGCAATTATAGTAAATAAGTCGTCCATCGAGCGTGGCTATGCTAGATCTACATTCTTTAGACTCTATGTTACAGAAGAACGTAGATATCCAGGTGGATTGAGTGATAGAATAGAAAAACCAGATGTAAATGTTGAAGGTTCTAAGCCTCCAGAAATGTATAGAAAACTAGACGCTGATGGAATAATTAGCCCCGAAGTAGAAGTAAAGGGTGGCGAAGTACTGATAGGGAAAACTAGCCCACCACGTTTCATGGAAGAATATAGAGACTATGGTACAGTAAGTATTAGGAGGAGAGATACTTCTGTGACAATGAGACATGGCGAGAAAGGAGTTGTAGACACAGTAGTAATAACTGAGAATATCGATGGTTTTAAACTAGTCAAAGTCAGAGTAAGAGATCAGAGAATACCAGAACTAGGAGATAAACTAGCATCAAGACATGGCCAAAAAGGAGTCATAGGCCTCTTGGTTCCACAGTATGATATGCCATTCACAGAAGACGGAATTGTACCAGATATAATTGTTAACCCTCATGCATTTCCATCGAGAATGACACTAGGCCAATTATTTGAGACTATAGCTGGGAAGTATGCATCAATATATGCAAGGTATGTTGATGGCACACCAGCTGCTAAAGATGATTTAAACGAGATTAAGATTAAGCTCCTTAAAGCAGGCTACTCGCCTGATGGTACAGAATTAGTTTATGATGGGAGAACAGGAGAAATGCTACATGCACCAATATTAATAGGAGTAGTTTACTACGAAAAACTACACCACATGGTAGCAGATAAGATACACGCACGACCACGAGGACCAGTACAGATACTTACACGTCAACCTACAGAGGGTAGAGCTAGAGAAGGAGGTCTAAGATTCGGAGAAATGGAGAGAGATTGTTTGATTGGTCATGGAGCAGCAATGTTGTTAAGAGAACGTATACTAGAAAGCAGCGATAAATATGTTATGTATGTATGTGAGGAGTGTAGCCACATCTCATGGTTTGATAGAAATAAGAGGAGATACATATGCCCTATCCACGGCGATAAGGCTAAGATAGCTGCTGTTACTGTACCCTATGCATTTAAGCTCTTACTACAAGAACTAGCAAGTATGTGTGTAATGCCTCGAATTAAACTAGCACCTAAATACTCGTGGAAACCTACGTAGAGGTGAGATTATTGAGTGTTGAAGAAAAGATTATACTCGAAACAAGATTTAGTATTCCATCACCAGATGAAATAAGGAAGATGTCATCTACATCGATATTTACAAGCGAGCTTTACGACGAAGATGGACGTCCTATCCAAGGAGGACTTATGGATCCTAGATTAGGAGCTATAGCTCCTGGCCAAGTTTGCCCAGTCTGTGGGAATACAGCAAAGACTTGTCCAGGTCATTTTGGCCATATCGAGTTAGCAAGACCCGTTATACATGTTGGATATGCTAAATACATCTACGATGTACTTAGAACGACTTGCAGGAAATGTGGAAAACTCCTCATGGAGCCTGAAACAAAAAACAGATACTATACTCTCTACAAGAGGCTAAGAGAGAGGTGGCCTTTACTAGCTAAATACCTAGTAAATCTAGTTAAGAAGAAAGCCGCCGATACTAGCATCTGCCCTGTATGTAGCGAGAGACAGAGGAAGATAGTCTTTGAGAAACCCTATACCTTCTATGAAGAAGG
>JALTYD010000147.1 GCA_027046525.1 Pyrodictiaceae archaeon | reverse complement strand
CTTTAATAGTTAGAAAATAGTAGTACTATCTCTCAAAGTGTTTTGTAAAATTGTTTCTACTTTGTAACTACTATTAGCTTACTCTATGGGAAGGCTTATCTAGTAGATTAACAACTGTTTATACATGGGGATATAATCATGGCAATAAATAATTTAAAAATACTATACGAAGACGAAGAAGTAGTTGTAATGAAAGCACCTACAGATGAAGAACTAGTAGAAATACTACTTAGGTATATACGGAAAAAAGGCCGCCCAGTAACATGGAGAGAACTAAGAGAAGAATTCAGTGGTACAGCTGGAGAAGATAGACTAAGAAAAGCACTAGGTAAACTAAGATACGAAGGCCTAGTCGTAGAACTAAGAGGCGGTAAATACGCTACACCAGATATGCCTGGTGTCCGAGAAGAACTAGAAGAGAGAAAACGTAAACAGCTACTAAGAGAAGCTATGAGTATGGAGTGGAGTATGTATAAACGTCCAAAATACAAAAAACAAAAACAAACAGCAATAACAAACTAAGAATACAGTAGTCCTAAGTAGTAGCTAAAACGCCTTACCTCTCTTCTCAATATATTTTTACAACTAGTTTTCTACTACTAGTTAGCCAGGATCCTCATATACTAGTCTACTCTTTAGTCTCTTAGAAGGGGTAGTGGATTGCCTCAGAAGAAGAAACTCGACCCAATACTTGCTAGAGCAAGACCGAAAAAACCTACGAAAGCACGTGTAGAGAAGATAGAAGGAGTAGTAATAGTTAGACTAGAAGATGGAGCACTAGCTATAATACCAGAAGATGAACTATGTAGCTTAGTTGAGAGATTAAACCTAGTAGTTGAAAACTATAAGTGCTAATACTAGGTATAGTCTAGGGGAAAAGTTTTTCTTATATTGAGCTAAAAGCTATCATGAACACAATAAAGCGTACACTATAGAGATACACAACTAGTAGAACCTATACAGGTATAGGTGCTTAGTATTGGTAGCAAAAACAGAGCTTAGGTATAGTAGTGAAACAGACTATATTATTGGTAGGCATGTCTATGGAAACCTCTATGGAGTTGATAGCAAGATACTATGGGATGAAGAATTTCTAAAACAGCTAGTTAGAGAAGCAGCAGAGTACAGCGATATGACTATACTAGAGATAAAATCCTGGAGAATAACTGGCCATCATGGTGGAATATCAGTAATAGCACTTGTACTCGAGAGCCACGTAGCAATACATACTTGGCCTGAACAGAACTATGCAACAGTAGATGTCTATACTTGTGGTGAAAAAGGAGATCCGTGGAGAGCCTTCAACTATATAATCTCTAAGATGAAGCCTAAGAGATATACTGTACATTATGCTGATAGAAGTAGTCTACCAGGAGAAGAATATTTTCCACAAACTCTCTAACTCCAACTCATATGCTGCCTCTAAACAACCATAATAAGTACTAGATTATGAGATACCAATTCTACTCAGCTATACTTATAAACCCTCGTTTATACAATAGTAGCCATCGGCTAAGAAAATATTGGAGGTAGGGGCTCAAGCTCCTACCTGCCACTCAGAGGCGATGTATACATGGCCGGTAAGAAGAGAAAGAAAGGACAATCTCATTCAACTAGACCTGCAAGTCCAACAATCCCTAGATGGGCAAAAATAGATCCAGAAGAACTAGAAGCTATCATCGTAGATCTCGCTAAGAAAGGATATAGACCCTCTATGATAGGCATAATACTCAGAGATCAGTTTGGTATACCACTAGTTAAACCTATTCTAGGCAAAACTATAACAGAAATACTAGAAGAAAAAGGCATAAAACTAGTCGTCCCAGAGGATCTCTTCATACTCATCGAGAAAGCAGTTAATCTAAGAAGACACCTCTTCGAGCACCCAAAAGATACACATGCTAAAAAGGGACTACAAGATCTCGAGTCTAAGATTAGGAGACTAGTAAAATACTATAGAAGAGTAGGAAAACTACCACCAGACTGGAGCTATAACTACGAACAAGCTAAACTACTAGTTGCTGGCGGTCTATATAAAATAGAAGAACAAAGTTGATCCAGCCTCGGAGAACAGCATGAAAGAGCTGTAGACCTAGGACTACTTTATTATAGTAGATAGCTATAGAGTACATTAGAGTATACAGCTGGGTGAGTATTTCTGAGACTCGACGAAGCTTTTGCTAGAATAGCTTCCGAGAAAATAACATCTCTAGTAAAACCAGCTGCTACACAGATAGCTATGATTACTAAAGAACACCAGTACTTCGATATATATAGCTTCCCATCTACAGACTCGCTCCTAGCTTCATCAATACTAATAAACTACCTAGTTAGAGAGAAGATAGATTTCTCGCTAAGAATAACACCAATAGTAGACTCTACAATAAAAGAACCTAGTATACTCATAGGATATCCAGTAGAGATAGCTAAAGAAGCTAAATTCGAAGAATCATCAATACTACTAACAAGAGGATCTAGAAAGCAACAAACTCTACAAAAACTAGTAGTTGTATCTGGCGGTCAATCGAGTATTGCAACAACTCTAACAGCTACACTATCAGAGATAACAGTAGTTGGCTATATGGCTATATACGCTATTATATCTAGTTTATGGACTGGAGTAGAAAGCGATGAAAAAGGTGCATTAAAAGGTATAGAAAATAGTATCGTAGAGCTACTAAAACTCGAAAATCTCGTCGAAGACACAATGGGTGTCAAACTCTTTAGGTGGAGACAACTACCTACAGAGAAGTCGATGTATATCACACT
>JALTYD010000146.1 GCA_027046525.1 Pyrodictiaceae archaeon | reverse complement strand
ATGCAAGAATATGTAAGAGATGTTACTAGATCTAGCTAAAGCTTCTATATCATTATGTCCCGAATCAGGTAGTATAATAGTATTAATTAGTAGTTTAGCATTTTCAGCGAACTCGTTTCTTGCACGAACTACTAATGGTAGGAATTCATGTGGAGATACTAAGACTAGACTACTCCTTCTCTTCTCAGCCCAAGAATATACTTCAATAGCTATTGAGGAAGAATCATTGAGTACTTTTTCTCTACGCCCAAGTATTTCAATAGCTTCAAAAAGCTCCTTTTTATCAACAAAGATAATACCAGACTCGTATAGAAAACCCAGTACAGAGAAGAAGAGATAAGGCCATGCAGCTCTAGCAGCTGGTGCTCTAGGTATAATTAGATGTGGTATACCCTTCTCCTTGGAATAAGCTAATAGTTTACCTCCGCTAGATATAGCTACAATACGAGCACCTCTCCTAGCAGCACTCATAGTACATGAAATAGTTTCGTAAGTATTTCCAGAGAAGCTTATAGAGATAACTAGTGTTTTTCTAGATACCCAATTAGGAGTTCTAAGTGTTTTAGCAACGAATACTGGAGGACCAGATTCAATACTAGATATTCTCTCAATATACTCTCCCACAACGCCACTTCCACCAACACCACATACAACAATGTCATCTACATTACTATACCCTGGAGGCATCGAGAATGACCTACCAAGTATAAGTGCTTTTGTAGCATGACCATGCCACTCAAGATAGAAAGAGAGGAGCTCGTCTATCTGCCCCATTAGTACTACGCCTCCTACTCGATGATTTTAGCCTCATATAGTTTATTTCTTATAAATGACTGTTCTTCGTGGGGGAATAGAGAAATTACTTCTTGTATTCTCTTCTTGTTTATTTTTATCTTGCCTCTATTGATGTATAGTTTTAGTTGTTTAAGAAATGCTATATCATATTCACGTGCTGCTCTTGCTTTCAATACGATATAATCCTCTAGCTGTATAGTTCTAACATCTGTATTCTTTATGCGGATCTTCGTAGACGAGGCTATGACTTCTTCTGGTATATAGAAATCATGTATATTCTCATAAAACTCGACAATAATCTCTCCATTGGGATGTTTTATTATGAAGCGTGGAGTACCTATCTCTGTATAGCTTATTTCCCAGGATTCCCTATATGCTATTTGTACATATTCCTCCTCTTCTGCAAGAGGACTAGGTTTAATAACAAATAAGTCTATATCATCTTCGAATTGCTTCTTCTTTATTTTTAAGTAAAAAACAGTACTACCTATAATCACACCCTGTATACCGTATCGTTGTATTTTCTCCAGCACACTAACTAGGTCATTTATAGTGTAAGTCAATACTCATACCCATAAAACATAGTAGAGATTAAAGGACAAAAACCTATGGACAGCAAGCTAAGGAAGCTCAAAGGTAATTTCCTCGTATCCTGGTGTTTTATCACCACGTTTTCCATATATGGCTAATATATTAGTCTTCAGTATCTCCCACTTATATGAACCCATATCTACATTAATTATCTTAGAGTTGGGTGGGAAAATCCAGTATACCTCATAGTTATACTCTATAGTCTCAACTGCATACTTATTAATGTATTTATTAACACCACTCTTTAATTCTACATCGAGACTTATCCCATATACTATAAACACTCTATTAGGAAGACCTCTAAACCCTATATCTATCAACCGTATAACAGGTTCCACACGAATACCATTAATCAGTACTTCTTCTTCTCTAAGCGCATCCTTCATACCGCTGTATAGTCTAGCTATTTCTCGATGGTAGAGATTTCTATCAGAAACTACTCTTTTATAGTAACCTTCTGGATCAATATAGTCAAAGACAATATAATAGGATATATCTCTTCCCACGTAGAAGAATCCTTGAGCATGAATTGGAGAAACTTTCTCATCAGCTCTTTCAAGCGAGTAGTTCATATGAGAGTACCCATTATTCCAGATTAGCAGAATAGCTTATTCCTTTTATGTAGAATATATAGATAGTGAATAGAATAAAAAGTGAAAAATACTAATCTAACATAGAGACAGAGAACAGCACGAAGGGTGTTACTAAATGACATTTAGTATGAATATAAGATACAATGATCTCAGACAAACATTAGAACCATTGATAGGTCTTATATTGAAAGGAGCAATACTAGGAGCACCAACTTCTAAATTTCCTCTCAGAGATCTAGTAGAAAAAATTGAGAATAAATACATAGTACTAGCAGATAGATACGAGTCAGTAGAGATCAAGGCAATCAAATTAGAAGATAAGAAGTATGTCTTATGCTACTTTAACCTAGAAGAACCAGACGACTTCTGTATATCTATAGAAAGAGAAGAAGCTATAGAGAGAATAGTAGATGCTAGTAAGAAGCTTTCAAAGCTAGCAAATACCTCTTTTTCTACTATGTTAATTGCATTAATAAAAGCACTACAAGGTGTAATCCACAGAGAAGAAGGTGAGATTGAGGTAATCGAAGACCCAGACACACTAATAGAAGAGCTACTAACATGGCTTCCAAACTATATCTCAGTAGTAGATTAATAATTCAATAATATCAAATATGGTATTAGTTGCCGGATACCTAGGTTCATCCAAGCGCCATCTACGGCGCTGTCACCTAGGCGATACCCGGGGCCTCACTATATAGATTTATAAAAACTAGAGAAAAATAAACATTAACAGAACATTAGCAGTAAGATGAATTATACAACGTTTACCGGGAGCGCGCGGCTCCTGTG
>JALTYD010000145.1 GCA_027046525.1 Pyrodictiaceae archaeon | reverse complement strand
GTGCTATATATCTCTGCACCATTTAAGGCTACGAATGGTGTATCTTCTCCTAACTCTCTAGCCATACCTACAGCAATAGCTGTTTTACCAGTTCCACTTGGGCCTACAAGTAGTACACCGCGGCCAGCCATTTTCCCCTCTTTAATCATCTTTACAACGATTCCAGCAGCTTCTCTAGCTTCTACTTGCCCTACAAGTCCGTCTCCTATGAATTTCGCTTTTCCTTTCTCATCTAGTCCTAGTCCTCTTACATGACTATGTACGCCTATACGTTTAACCTCTTTAATAGGTTTGATTTCTTTTATTTCAGCCAAGGACTCTCCCCCCTCGTAACGATTAAAAGTACCCATTTTTAAGCAAAACAGGCTATAGTCAAGAGTGTTCCAATAGTGTCCCAAAATTAGCTAAATCGATACATGGTACGGATCTTCTCTAGAACTTCTCTTGCTCTCTCAACACCTATTCCTCTAGCCAAGATGGCTAGCTCTTCAGGAGTCAGAGATAATAGATCTTGTGGTCTACGATATCCAGCTCTATATAGTTGTCTTGCTCTCACTCTTCCTATGTACGGCAGTTTAACTAGCTCTACAAGCTCTTCCTTCACACCATGTCTAACCATTAGATGGAGATGTCTAATCTCTGGGGCAACAGGATTATGTGTTATTAAAGCTAGCTGATATAACGAGTATGTAAGCCAAGTTGCAGCTTCAATAATTGCTCTAAAATCTCCCGGATCTATACTGTATTTCTCTAGTATCTCGTCTTCTGGTTTCTCGTCTATCCACTCTATTAACGCTCTTGAGGTATAGAGAGCTTCTGCGGCAATACCAATATCTGCTTCATCAACATCTCTATATGGTTCAAATCCTAGCTTTTCTAGCATCTCCTCTGCTTCATATTCTAGCTTTAATGAGAATTCTCGTGGGATTCGTGCTCTCACGGAATCACTGTTCCATAACGATAGAAATAGAGCTTTAGCAACAAGACCAGTAGTGTCATACTTTGAGAGCATCTCTAGTCCTCTAAGCATACGGCTAGCTGTAACAGGATCTATATAGAGCTCTGCTACTCTCTTACCAATACTAGTCGGCTTAAGATAACCATTTTCGATAATGATAAACTCCATCTCTTTTAGTAGTTCAATAGTATCTTTTACTATATAGAGAGGATCTCCACGTTGAAGAGCATAGAGTGTTCTACGAAACAAAGAAGTGATACTATTAAATGAGCTATCTATCTCGCTTGAAACTACAGCTAGGACCTGGCTTCTAAGAGCCTTTTCAGAGACCAACTTAGACACGATAGGCTCTGGTTCACCACCTATATATCTATCTAAAACACGTTCGAGCTCTGAGTAGCTCCTAACAAGTATAATAGCTTCACCATAAGGATCTAGACCTGGTCTTCCTGCTCTACCTGCTAATTGTCTATATTCAGCGACTTTGATAGGAACACTTATACCTGAACCTGGTGCATATCTATAGATACTATCAACGATAACCCTCCTAGCTGGTAAATTAACACCAGCAGCTAGAGTAGGTGTGGCAAAAAGAACCTTAATACAGCCTCTTCTGAAAAGATCTTCGATAGTAGTCCGCTGATAACTAGCTAGTCCGGCGTGATGGAACCCAATACCTCTCATAGCAAGTTTAGCTAATCTCTCATTCAGCTCTCTGTGTTCACTCCTAGCTGATAAAGTGCTTATTATCTCGCTACAGGTACTAGAATCTACCTCTAATATTCCTCTAACACTACTCAAGATATAAGTAGTCTCTATGAGCTTAGTAGCAAAATCAACAGCTTTCCTCCTAGAGTTTACAAAGACTAGTGCTTGACCACCATCAGAGACAGTGTCTAAGGCTAAATCATATACCATACTACCAGTAATACGGTCTATTTTATCTCTGTCACCAGTTCCCCAAAAAATCTCATACTTATAACAAGCACCCTCTCTAAGCTCGACAGGCCTCCAATCACTAGTAACAAGCTCAGCATCTAGCCACTCTGCTATCTCATCAGCATTACTAATAGTAGCACTAAGTCCAATAATTTGTAGACTATGTATACTATTAATTAACCTAGAAAGTACTACTTCTAGTATAGGTCCTCTATCAACATCATCAATAAAGTGTATTTCATCAACAACTACAATGCATATATCTCTAACCCACTCAACTCCATGGCGAAGTATAGAGTCAAACTTCTCATAAGTAGTTAATACTACGTCTGCCTCCCTAAGACCAGGATCTACACGATCATAATCACCTGTAGTAACAACAAGCTTAAAACCTATACTCTCTAAAATTCTCCTCCATTCTGCTTCTCTCTCATACACAATACTCTTAAGAGGAGCCATATATACTGCTTTACACTTTGCTCTTAAGAGACGAGATAAAACTCCTAGTAATGCAATTAAACTCTTACCAGACCCAGTAGGAGACGCTACTACTAGACTCTTACCTTCGAGAACTCCAAGTTTTATGGCTTTTCTCTGTGGAGGGAATAACTCAGTTATCCCTAGACTACTAAGTATATTTCTCGCCCATTCTGGGAGCACAACATCTATTTTCTCCAATACATCCCCCAATGACACTACTATTGATTTAGCAATACTAGTAATAAGACTAATAGGTTACGATTCTTCTTCTAACTACTACAAGAAGAATAACAACGCAGATTCTAAATAAGTTGGGGAAAAAAGATAGAGTTTATTCAAAAGATATTTACTCTCTCTTTACTCTTTCACTGGACCTATTATTCTAGCTACTCTGATACC
>JALTYD010000144.1:1150-2777 GCA_027046525.1 Pyrodictiaceae archaeon | reverse complement strand
CCATAACCTAGATAAGCATAAGCAGTTGTTAGTACTTGCGAAGAAGTATCTAAGCCTGATCCTTGGGGTCCACCTAGAAGAAAAACTACTTCGTCTAGTTTATCCAAAACTGTTCTCCTTTACAAGTCATTTTTTCATATGTTAAAATGGTACTCCACGTTGGAGTGGACACAATTTAGTTATTAAATTTTTCTGTATCTAAATTATCTAAAAATACGGAGTTCACTAAGGATAAACACCAAGGGTCTAATAATAAAATTTATTCATAAGACCACTACATTCACTAGGACAGCCAGCATAACCAATTATACTATGTCTACTAGGGTATATGTACTATAGGGATTACATATTTGAAGATATATACAAAAGCTGGTGACAAAGGAAGTACTTTCTGTAGTTTTACAGGAACTGATCTTCCTAAATCTCATCCCTGCGTGGAATTCATAGGTGTATTAGACGAAGCTGAAGCAGTTCTAGGATATGCTTGGAGTGTTTCATCACTCTATAGCGAGCTATCAGAGTTCACAAACTTGCTGAGAAATCTCGAAGATCTACTCTTCAGAGTAGGTTTTAGTCTATCTATAGGTACAGGTAAATGTATAAGTGAAAACGATGTAGAATGGATTGAAAAGAATATCGATTACTTAGAGAAATACATGGTACCATCATTTACACTAAATGGTGGTCATATAGTTGCTGCATCTGTAGCTGTATCTCGGGCTGTTGTAAGGAGAGCAGAGAGGAGATTCTGGGAGTGTATAGAATCTATAGAGGAGAGCATTATAAAGGAAAACAAAGAGGATATAGTAGAACTAGCATCAAGGATACTTAACAGAACTAGTGACTTACTCTTTGTAATGCAACATGCTATTCTTAAAAAACTAAATATAGATCCAATAACAGTCAAATGTAAGAAGCGGGAATAAAGAATAAAATGTTAAAGCAGGTACTCTTCTACGACGATGGCTGAGAGGAGAGAGGATACATAATACTAGCATGTAATCCGATGGTGAACGATGGGCGGACAGACCCTTAGGGGATGAGGATACCATTGTAGCTCTGAGGACAAAATGTACTATAAAACTTGATCATAGGCGACTAGCGGCAGGCATTATATGTAGTAATAGTCATCATAATAACAGAATACGCTGTGAAGAAAGCATTGACTACGCTGTAATCTTCGGCCCATTAGAGTGTATTCAAAAATACTTAGCACTTCTATCCCCCTATAAACTCTTCTTCCTACCTTGCCAAGATGATGATCATTATTTTGTAGATGTAGTAAAAAAACATGGTACTCTCATAGAGGGTAGAGTAGTACTTATTAACAACAAGGTGTACATAGCTGGTGTTGGTGGAAGATCTCCTCTAGTAAACATTCAATCTATACGTAATAAACTAGGCAAATTAAAAGCTCAACACCTCTTATTAGCAACATGTTATCCTCCTAAAAGACTACTCGATCAACAAGTAGTAGGAGTACCAAGAGGTCTATACGAGCTAAGGGAACTAATCGACTACCTACGCCAGCTAGAAAATATAGATAAAAAGACCATCCTAATAGGACGCAATTGCATTCAAGAAAGAGTCACTCTCCCTGGAGATATTGAAGTCTATTGCTGTAAGT
>JALTYD010000144.1:0-1140 GCA_027046525.1 Pyrodictiaceae archaeon | reverse complement strand
AAGTAGCTGTTTTTAATTGTTAAAAATAGAAATGAGGTAGATACTCTAGATATAGATCTAAAAAACAACGCCATAGTTTAGCTACAGACTGGATAGTCGTCAGGAACTTTGGCTCTAAAGTATTTACCTGTGTCTGGGCTCTTAAATAGACCTATTTTTACACCTTTTCTACCTCTAGGTGCTAAGGGCCATACTTTGATTGGGACAACCTCTATATCTTTACCCGTAGTTGGATCTCTAACTTTAACCTTATCCTTACAAGCCAACAAGAACACCTCTTAATTATATTTCTTCGATTATGGATTATTACTATGCCATTATAAAGACTTTACGTTTAGAATGCAGCAAGAGCAAAAAATACCCTACAACATCAAATAATTCTAAAAAGCTATTAATTTCTACCACACATACTAGCAACTACATTCCTGTTGAAAATTGCTAACTACTCGACTTGATAACGTTTATTAGACTATTTAACTGAGATCTATTAACGGCTTCTGGAGGTGGTGATTCTTCGTCTACTCAACTACTATCACAAAGCCCGATAAAAGAAAAGCGCTGGGACAAGAAACTAGAAGAAGAACTACTTGATACCTGGAAGAAGGAAGACCTTTATTCTTTCAGAAAAGACAGAGAAGGACCTATTCTCGTCATTGATACACCACCACCTTATATTAGTGGTACATGGCATATAGGCGGAATTGCACATTATGCACAGATAGACATGGTTGCTAGATATTTTCGTATGAAAGGATGGAATGTAATAATTCCATGGTATGCTGATCGTAATGGACTGCCTATAGAAGTAGCTGTTGAGAAAAAGTATGGAATAGTAGCACATAAAATTGCTAGAACAAAAGAGGGCAGGAAAAAGTTCTTAGAGATATGTAGAAAAGAGCTGGACGAGATGGAGAAAGACTACGTAGAGCTATGGACTAGAATGGGCTGCAGTTTTACGTATGTCCCAGATGGAACAGATAGTGAGAAGTATAGAATTCTTACACAGGCTACATTTATTGAACTATGGAAGAGAGGTCTTATAAGAGAAGATGAAAAACCAGTAGACTGGTGTCCTCGCTGTAGAACAACTCTAAGTGAAGCAGAAATAGAGTATAAGGAAGAAGAAGGATATCTCTACTA
>JALTYD010000143.1 GCA_027046525.1 Pyrodictiaceae archaeon | reverse complement strand
GGTGGTAGGTGTATTGTTTGGAGGATTGGTTCTGGGTGTTTCTTATTTTTTCTCTTTTTATGTGTGTCTTCCAGCGTTTATTGAGATTATGTGGCCTGTTATTCCGCGGCTTTTAGTTGGATCGGCTAGGAAGTATACAGCTTCTGCGATATCTTCTGGTTCTAGTATTAGGCCTAGTGGGTGTAGTTTTGTTATTTTTTCTATTTTCTCTGGTGTGTCTAGGAATGTTTTTGTTATGTCTGTTTTTACGAAGCTTGGAGCTACTGCGTTGACTCTTATTCCTAGTGGAGCTAGTTGGATAGCTAGTCTTTTGGTTAGGCCGATGAGTCCTGCTTTACTAGCTGAGTATGCTATACCAGCTACTACGTTGCCTGTTTCTCCAGCGATACTAGCTATGTTTATGATAGAAGCCCATGGTGCTTTTTCGAGGAGGGGGAGGAGGTACTTGGTTACGAGGAAGACTCCTGTTAGATTCACTCTTATTGTTTCATTCCATTCGTCTATACTTGTATTCTTGATATCATTTAGTTGTAGTATTCCAGCTGCATTGACTAGGACGTTTAGATAGGGGATATACTGGGATACTATTTTGGCCATTGATTTGACACTCTCTATACTACCTACGTCTACCTGTATGGTATAAGTAGTTGGCGAGCCTAGCTCTCTAGCTTTTTTCGCTGTTTCTTCGGCTAGAGTAGTTTTAGATTTGTATGCTATTATGATAGACCATCCTGCTTTAGCGAATCTGAGAGCACATGCACGTCCTATTCCTCTACTTCCTCCTGTGATAAGTGCGTATGTCTCTACTATGGCTAGCCACCCACAGCATATAGTAGTTGTTGAAGTGTTTAAAGCTAGTACTCTGTATTGTTTATTGTGAGAAGAGATCCTCGATAGATATGTATTTTTTGGGTATTTCTGCTCTTGCTCCTTTGAAGGGGTCTACGACTTGGTTTATTCTTAGATCTACTACTAGGCTTGCAAGCATATAAGCTTCTTCGAAGACGAGGCTGTGGGCTTTCATAAGTGCTTCAACTGCTGCTTCACTAGCTCTGTACACAGCTTCATCGAGTGTTTTTCCATGTGTTAGGATAGCATATTTATCGTTGAGTTCGAGGATAGGGTATTTAGGTTTCTTGTTTTTTACTATATCGACTCTAACAGTAACTTCGCCGGAGACTTCTGCTGCGGAGACACATAGTTCTCCATCGCCTTGGACTAGGTGGAGATCACCTATAGCTAGTAGAGCACCTCTAGTGAATACAGGTAGGTATAGTCTTGATCCTCTACCTAGGAGTGCTATATCCATATTACCGCCATGTACACCAAGACTGCCTGTTGCTACTTCGCCTTCTTCTGGTGCAACACCTATTACGCCGATCATAGGTTTTGGCTCTATATCTAGTGAATTAAATTTGACAAAGTCTTTCTCGTAGTAGAGTAGTTTTATTCTAGGCGAGAATTGTTTATCGTGTAGGACTCCGTACCCAGGTGCTACAAGTATAACTGCTTTATCATCAGTTTTTATATCAAGTATATCTACGACTAGAGTATCTCCAGGCTCAGCAGTCTCGACGAAGAGAGGCCCTGTTGCTGGATTGACTCTGCTCCAGTCTATGACATCTATTGGAGTTTCTTCGCTCTTAGCTTGACCACCTAGTGCATCTATAGTCTCGAATACTATGATATCTTTAGGTTTTGCATATGCTACAGGTTTATTCAGAGGACTGAAACTGTATATGACGTGTTTAGAAGATATCCTTATAACCATAGCTCTCAGCCTAGACTAGCCTACTAATACTATGTAGGAGTAAAGAGACTAATATCATTCAACTCGCCCTAGACTACTATAGTACGAGATACAAGATCCTGAGTAATGCTACTATTTCTCGATCTGAGAAGAAGCATTAATCGTAGAATAATCTATATAGTTGAACATGTAAAGAGAGACAACACCGAGGAAATCACTAGAAACATGATAAAGGGGGATTAACATAATGAAAACGCTAGATAGGATAGAGATGAGAAGGACCTCTAATAATGATTACCTTGAACACCATAGAGTTCTATCCATTACCATAGCTTACATATTTTTGAGTAATCATTCAACAGATAGGAATTCCAGCACTTAGATACTTTACTAGAGTAAGACAAAGTTACCAGCAAGTTTATTGGTTCTTTAGATCAATAGCTAGTAGCATCTAGTAGTGCTATAGCTACTATAGCTCTGTGTAACTACGAGTACTGTTTCTACGGTATTTATAGCTCTAATATGATAATCTCTCAATAATGTCTGCTCAGTCTTGGATCTTTATTCGGGCTATTGGTAGTCCTGGCTGGCAAAGAGGATGTTCAGCTCCTAGGGGGCAACTTGCTCTTACTGTTACTACAACTTCTGCTTTATTTCTATATTCTTCTGGTATAATGAATAGTATCTTGCCTCTGCCCTCCCAGCCTACGCTTATGTTGGCTTTTAAGCCTATTTGGTCGTGTGGAGCACCGGGATCTATGCTGAACTTCCTATTCTCGATCCATTTGCCGTTAAACGATACTACAATGTCTAGGAGGCTTGGCTCAAGGGGTTGAGTAGTTGGGAAAAGTAGCAACCATGGAGCAAATACATAAGCTAGAGGCCCGGGGCCTACTTCGCCCTCGAGTCCGGGTGCTTCTTCCTCGGATACTTTCCTCCATATGACTTCCACATAGACGTATACTGCTTTGCCAGCTATCTCAGGCTCTCCTTTAGTCCACCTAGCCATGAAGGGAGTCTGCTTTACAACAACAGTTTTACCTTCTCT
>JALTYD010000142.1 GCA_027046525.1 Pyrodictiaceae archaeon | reverse complement strand
GATATATACCCTGCACCCTTCGCAGAAGATCTAGAATACTTTGATTTCAGCCAAATAAGAGGCCAGGAAGCAGGAATAGCAAGAAGTAACTACTTAGATAAACTAAGTAAAAAAATAGAAGCATACTTATCAAGATACCCAAGCGGCCTAGACCCACAAATAATTGAAGCTAGGAAGAAAACTGCACAAAAAATACTAGAAGAACTAGGAGGAACTTGGGATGACTGGAGAGACTACCAGTGGCACTTTAGAAATGTATTCAAAGGAAGAAAAGGAATAGAACTACTAGCTAAGCTAGCAAGACTAGACGAAGAAACACTAAAAGCACTCTATATAGCACTTGAGTACAAAATACCATTCGGTGTAACTCCCTACTATCTACATCTCTTCGACCTAGAAACACCATGGAGAAAAGACTATACTGTCAGGAGACAAGTCCTCCCTCCACTACACTACGTAGCCGAGATGGCTATACATAGAGAAGAAAGAGAATACTACTTCGATTTCATGGGCGAACATGATACAAGCCCGCACCCTCTTATAACACGTAGATACCCTATGGTAGCTATAATAAAAGCTGCTAATACTTGCCCCCAGATCTGTGTATATTGTCAAAGAAACTGGGAGATAATCACAGCTCTAGATCCAGATGGAATACCATCTAAGGAGCAAATAGATAAAGCTATTGATTGGTTCGCTGAACACCCAGCTATAAGAGATGTCCTCATCACGGGAGGAGATCCTCTAATACTAGGAGATGCTATGATAGAACATATGCTCTCTAGACTATCTGAAATCGACCACGTGGAGCACATAAGGATAGGAACAAGAATATTCGTAACAGTACCCTTCCGTATAACTGATAAGCTAGCAGAAATCTTAGGAAGCTATGTAGAGCCAGGAAAGAGATTCATAAGCCTAGTAACACACGTAGAATCAGCATACGAAGTTACACCTGAAATGGCAGAAGCAGTCTACAGAGTAAGACACAAAGGTATAATGGTATACAATCAACAAGTATTTACTTTCTGGAACAGTAGACGCTTTGAAACAGTTGCACTTAGAATAGCACTAAAGAAAGCAGGAATAGATCCATACTATACATTCTACCCCAAAGGGAAGTGGGAGACAAAAGACTATCTAATACCAATAGCTAGAATCCTACAAGAGAGGAAAGAAGAAGCAAGATTACTGCCAGGGATGTTTAGGACAGAAGAACCAGTCTTCAACGTACCTAAACTAGGTAAAAACCATCTAAGAGCGTGGCAAGACAGAGAACTAGTAATGATTAGACCTGATGGTAGAAGAATATATCTATGGCATCCATGGGAGAAAAATATTCAGCTAGTAGATCCATATCTCTACACAGACATCATATCCATCAAAATGTACCTCGATAGGCTAAAAGAAGTATTTGGCGAAAACCCCGAAGAATACAAAAGCATATGGTACTACTACTAGCTCTGACAAGCTACATACATAATCTAGCTACTTAGATTTTTCTCTAAACCTCATAAAGGGATGCATCAAGTGGGACTTCCAGCCTTACTTATGGAAAACATCCACGTATATATAGACGGATACCATGTCCTCAGAGGACTCAACCTAGAAGTTATACATGGAGAGTACACCATAATACTAGGACCGAGCGGTTGTGGGAAAACAACTCTACTAAGAACTATTGCAGGTCTACAACCTACATCTAGTGGTAGAATAGTAATAGATGGAGAAGATGTAACAAATAAACCACCATGGGAGAGAAAAGTCTCTCTCCTCCACCAAATACCAGGACTATTGCCCCACCTGACTATTGAAGAAAATATTATCCTAGCATGTACAAAAAGAGCACGATTATCGAAATTAGATGCTAAGAATATAGCTCGAGAAATAGCAGATCAGCTAGAAATAAGTGACCAGCTACACAAAAAACCAGTACAACTTAGCGGTGGACAGCTACAGCGAGCCGCTCTAGCAGTGGCACTAGCTATACAGCCTACTCTACTCCTACTAGATGAACCACTAAGCCATGTAGATAAACCACTAGCCGATAAACTCTCACTACTCCTTAAGAAGATACACAGAGAATATAAAGCAACTATAATCCATGTAACACACGATCAAGACGAGGCACTCTCGCTATCAGAAAAACTAGCAGTAATGCTCCGTGGAAAAATAGTAGCTACTGATACACCAACTAATCTATACCGATGTCCTCCTAGCATAGAAGTAGCTGAGTTTCTAGGACTAAATATAATTCATCCCTCTATACTCGACCTACAAGATGATAACTACATAGTCATACCCCCTGAAGAGATTAAAATATCTGTAGAAAAACCTAGTAAGCAGAGACTATACATAGAGGCTATACTAGAAAGTTACAAGAGAGAGAAAGGAAGAATACTCCTCCTGCTAAGAACACGTAGTAAGATAGAGAATTTAGTGAGAGTCTACATAGATCCTAGCAGTTATAGAGAGATAGCTAAACATAATAAACTATACCTCGTATTAACAGAAGATACAATTAAATGTAGACTAAAACCAGCCTAGAAACACTGGAAAGAATCTTGCAAAGAACAATACTAGATATATTATCAAAGAAGCCTTTTGCAATAATAGGACACCGAGGAGCAAAAGGACTAGCACGAGAAAATACAGCAAGAGCCGTAGAAGAGGCTATTAGACACAAAGCTGACATAGTTGAGATTGATGTGCAATCTACAGTAGATAATATACTAGTAGCATCACACGATTCAACAATACCAATAGGAGATAAGTATCTAGATATTAGAAAAACAATCTACACTGACATAC
>JALTYD010000141.1 GCA_027046525.1 Pyrodictiaceae archaeon | reverse complement strand
CCCTAGAGGCTCGCCAACAATCTTAGAGGCTCTCAGGAGAGCTTCACTAATAGAGCCCGTAGAATCTACTAATCCCGAGAATATGTTAGGAGCTCAGCCACTTGTTCATCTAGTGCTTTTTCTATTTTTACAATACGGCGAATATATACATAAACTGGGATAGAAGCTATAACTATAGCTAGAGCAACTCCAGCCATACTACCACGATCAACTAAGACTGGGATTATATAGAAGAAAGATATCTCGTACCTCGGTTCAATCCAAGATACACCTACTAAATCAGCAACTTCTCCTGCTATAAATGGGTATACTGCGAGCCAGGCAGCTGCTAGGACTACTGAAATAGCTACTACTATCAAGTCTTCAATCCTACTAGCCACTAGATCTTCACCCTCGAGATAATTGTATCAGCAATAATGATAGTAGTAATAGATATAGCAGGTACTACTAGGAAAGTTGCTATAAAGAGAAGTGTATCAAAACTAAGTCCTGGTATAGGCTGGAAAACTAGTAAGAGGCCAACAACTCCAATAGCTACTGGCACCATGACACTAGTAGCTACAAAAACCTCTAGGAGAGCACCTAGAGATCTTGTAACATGCTCTATTCTAGCTTCCGTCTCATGTATAAAATTTGTAAGTGTAGTAGACAGTACTTCTAGTACACCAGTACCAGTATATGCTGCAGATGATAAACCTACAAAAAGAGTCCTAAGATCAATTGATGGAGTCAACTTAGCGGCATCAGATAATACTTCTTCTAGCGATTTACCACTCCTAAGCATAGAAGCTATATACCTAAGCTCGATCTCATATTCTTTAAGATCCTCGAGTTCTTCTTCGTACATTCTAAGTAGAGCTTCAGCAAGCCCAGAACCTGCTATTAGCCTTGTTGCAAGAGAAGAAGTAAAAAGTAGGAAGAATGGACGTAGTCTAGCTCCTCTATTCCGAAATAGTACTAGAGGAAGAGAAATATAGAGTCCTATTCCGAGAAGAACAGTAGAAAATGAAACTCCTATACTAAACACTATCAAGTGAGGAATAGGAATATCTCCATAGAACAACCCCCAGGGCAAGAAACCAGCTAGTAGAACTAGTACTATAGTGATAAAACTCATTACTCCATTATAAGACTCTACACTCTTAGATATCCCCGAGCCTAGTACATGGTAGTCAAAATCTGAGTCTATCTTCTTTGCTATACTATATAGTAGACTCAATCCTACCAGCCTAACGAATCTTATAAAACTCTACTTCGTCTAGAGCTTCTTGGTAGACTTCATCGGGATTCCTCATATATCTCCTAACGAGCTGCTGAAATGCTATCAAGTCTAGGTTCTTCTTGACAGCATATCTAAGTACAGTAGCACGCATCTCTAAATCACGCCATACATCTTTAGGACTAGAGCCAGTAAATTGCGAGATTTCTTCAATAAAACTACTCTTCTCAGAAACAAGTTCTATGCTATCACTATAGCTATTCCATCTAAAGAGAGATCCAAGTATAATCTCATCACGATCTACATCATATAGTCTCATCTCATCTACACGTATAACTCGTCTCTGCACAGTACCTTCTCTCTCCAAGCGAAGAATATTAGTGAAAAGCTTAGCTGAAGATAATAGACTCTTAGGTACACTCATAGGAGGTGAAGATAGTCTCCGAATAAGAACTTCTACATCTTCTGCATGTACTGTTGTAAGACCACCATGCCCTGTAGCTACAGCTTGAAAGAATGCATATGCTTCTCTACTCCTAATCTCGCCAACAATTATTACATCTGGTCTCATACGTAGAGCAGATTCTACTTGGGATTGGAGAGTAATACTTGTAACACCATCTGTATCTGCTAGTCTCGTGTGTATAGCTGTCCAATTCTCATGGAACGGTATGTATATCTCTGGTGTATCTTCTACTGTTACAACCTTGTACTCGGGGGGGAGCAGCATCGCTAGAGCATTCAGCAGAGTAGTTTTACCAGAACCAGTTGGTCCATAGATAACTACTCCCTGCTTATACTGTATAGCTGCCCACAAGAAAGCAGCTACAGCTTCGTTGAGAGTACCACGTCTAATAAGTTCAACAACAGTAAAAGGTTCTACTCTGAACTTACGTATAGTAAAACTATGTCCATGTCTAGATACTATATCTAAGACTATATGTACTCTATAACCTTCTGGGCGGAGAACACCCTCTACGACAGGCTGTGCCATACTAGGTTCTCTACCTGATCGTAGTCCAAGCTTCATAACAGTACGTGTTAATTCTGCTTCATCTGTAAATACTATATTCGTGGTAAGCCACTCAAGCTCGACATGGTAAACAAAAACAGGTGTATTTAGTCCATTACAGCTTATATCCTCTATATATGGATCACGTATTAGTGGATCAATAACGCCATAGCCTATAAGATCTCTAGCGAGATAGTATGCAGCTATTAAAGCATCTTTTTTAGCTTCTTCTTCTCTCTGTTTACTAAAGAATCGTCCACGGGCAAGCGGGAGAGCTAGCTTATAGAATTCTCTAAGTCCTAGTATAATATCATTAAGCTTAGCTATCTCCTCCATAAGTTTTAAACTCTGCTGTATCTTGGAGAACAAGATAGAGTATATTCTGCGGCTATTCTCAGTATGGCTAGGTTCCTCGACATAGTAGAATCTTCGTCCTGCTTCATCTTCTACTATCTTTACAGTAACAGGTGGTTCTTCAAGCAAGCTATATGAGCGAATAATCTTAGAACCACTAAGTTGCTCCTCGCTAGAATTTACACTACCAGGTACCCCTCTAGTATCCATATACCTACCCATAACTCAATATACT
>JALTYD010000140.1 GCA_027046525.1 Pyrodictiaceae archaeon | reverse complement strand
GTACAATTATACCTAAAATAAAAAAATACACAATAGAAAACTTGCTAAGAGAAGGTATCAGAACAGATGGTAGAAAATTAAATGAGATACGTAGAATCAAGATCACACCTAACTATATAGAACGCGCAGAAGGATCAGCACTAGTTGAACTTGGGAGTACAATGGTGCTTGTAGGTGTAAAAACAGATATTGTTCCACCTTTCTCTGATACGCCAGAAGAAGGTGTTTTAGTAGTGCATGCTGAGTTCGTTCCACTAGCTTCATCAACGTTTGAACCAGGCCCACCTGATGAAAACGCACTAGAACTAGCTAGAGTTATTGATAGAAGTCTACGCGAGGTTAAAGCAATTCCACTCAATGAACTCGTTCTAGAACCAAAGAAACACGTATGGCGTATATTTGTTGATATATATGTCTTAAACCATGACGGAAACCTATATGATGCATCTATGCTTGCAACTATGGCAGCACTAATGAATACTAAATTACCTAAAGCAGTAAAAGACGAAGATGCAGATACATTTATCATTGAGCGATCTGAGAGATCTACCTCTCTAAACATAAATTACAAGGTTGTAACTGTTACAGTAGCTAAAATAAACCAAACGATAATAGTAGATCCTAATTATGAAGAAGAACAACTAGCTAGTGCTAGATTGGTTGTAGCAGTCGATGACCAGCAGAGAATAGTAGGTATGCAGAAAATAGGAATGGGTTATTTCACATATAATGAGGTCGAAAAATCAATTGAATTGGCATTAGAAAAATCCAAAATATACTTGAACGAATTAGAAAAATCAATACACCAAGAATCAAAAGAAAAGTAATAAACTAGTATAGGCCCTACTCCTAGAAAACGTTATAATTATAACCTCATCTTTCCCTACGAGGAAATACTCTGGGGATAAGTAGTGGCTAGACGAACAAAAAAAGTAGGAATTGCTGGTAGGTTCGGGCCTAGATATGGATCAACGCTTAGAAAACGCTGGAAAGAGGTCATGGAGAGAAGGTATCAGGAACATCTCTGCCCATTCTGTGGAATAACTAGCAGGAAGAAAAGAATCAGCGTCGGTATATGGAAGTGCCCAAAATGTGGTGCTGTGTGGGCTGGAGGTGCATACGTACCTAGAACAGACGTAAGTAAGCACTTCCCCAAGATAGTTCCAAGGAAAGAGTCTTTTCCATAAACTTGATCACTCATTGTCTATAACTTCTCATAACGAGAAAGAAGCATATTATAAACAGAAGATAGAAATTACTGCTACTACCCAGCTATATATCATCTAAGGGTTCTTCAATGATACATACTAGAGTCCAGATCTTGATAACTACTTCCCATAGACCCTCTCAGAGAGTGAGAAGTTTTGTTAAAGAACTTTTCATAGTACTACCTGGTTCTACTAGATTTAGTCGTGGAAAAGCAACACTACAGGATTTATACTATGAAGCTCAAATAACCGGTGCAAAGAGAGTAGTGATTGTAAATACATGGAGGGGTAATCCTTATTCTATACTAGTCTATGAGCCCTTACCACCGCCTGAACTTAAACTTAGCCAATTGTTATCAATATTTCTCGCTGGAATAAGGTTGAGACGCGAGACGCGAAACTCTATAGAGAAAACTATACAATCTTCATCGCTTTGCATATCTATTCCTCCAGATGCGCCAAGAGAAGTATATGATTTCATTGATTCATTCTCAAGGGGATTTCTTGCTAAGCTTTGCCTCGATGAAGATTACAAAGTAACAGAAACCATAGTAAAGATCACTTATAGTAGAAACATTTGTCCACTTAAATTAGAGTTCATAGATACTAATACAGGAAAAATATGCGGACCAACTCTGAAAATAAGAGGGATTGAAGATTATGTATCAGGTTACAGGCTCTATTGTGGTAAAAAAGCTTAGTAGCCCTCTTAGAGAAGCAGTAATCAGATCACTCACTATTGAGGCTAAGTCATCACCTGATCCAAAAAGAGGATATGTACTTATAGAAAAATCAAATAGCGATATCCGTATCTACTTTAATGCTAGAGATATAGCATCTGCCCGTATGTTTGTAAATACTTATCTAGGTCTATTAGCTACTGTTCTTGACTCGGTTGTACTTTTAGGTGAGTAAAAATGGCTCAAAGACTACCACCCGAGTTAGAAAATAAGTTAGTAAGATACCAGAATATACAGGCCCAGTACAACAGGCTGGTCCAAGAGAGAATCGTAGCTGAAACAGAGCTAAATGAGGTAAGAAAAGTTATTGAACTACTAGAAGAAATAGATGAATCATCACAAGTATATAGACTAGAAGCAAATATATTAATAGCCTCAGATAAAAACAAAATACTACAAGAACTTAAAGATAGACAAGAAGTACTGGAGCTAAGGGTACAGAAGCTAAAGAAACAAGAAGAAGAACTACGTAAACAGATAGATAAACTCGCTAACGAGATAAGAGAATATCAAGCTAGAATAGGAATAGGTAAGCAGGAGCGTAGTGCTGGCTAGTCTTTTTGGGCTTTATATATTGTAATCACGACTAATAGCTTCATGTTCAGTAAATAAAGCGATCTGTGTGGTATTTTTTGATTAATAAATCATTTAGCATAGGGCTGGGCAGATGCCCCATTAATACTGACGAATTAGAGATCTTAGGCGTGAAACTAGAAGAGATCATTAGGTTGAAGTTGAGAGAGAAACTACGTAGACGTGTAGAGGATTTATTTATAACTATAAATTTAGTAACTGAAGAGCATGGACGAAAACTCTCAGTTAGAATAGACGTATATGTCTCTGGAAAACAAATAGCTCCTCTTACATATGATG
>JALTYD010000139.1 GCA_027046525.1 Pyrodictiaceae archaeon | reverse complement strand
AGAAAACCACCCATTTCTCCACCTAAGACTAGTAGGAGAAGAACTAAACTATATCGAAGAACTACTCGATAGAAAAACAAATATAGACACTATGAGAGATCTAGCAAAGATTAAGCTAATTAGTACACCTAAGGACGAAAAACAGACTATTGCTAGTATACTAAGACACAAGATAGATCCTCCTACAGGCAAATTACAGATAGATAGAGATAAACTAGAAATAATATACAGAGCTGTTAGAGAAGCATATCGGAGAGAACTAAGAGAAACAACATACAAGATACAAAAGATCTACGAGATCCTCCTAGAACGTAGAATTAACCCCTAGTAGGCTTCTTCACAAATAATTCTCTAGCAATTTCATAAGCAAGTTCTCTCCCCACGATATGACTACTATAAGTCTGTAGAGCTTCTGCGTATATTCTTCTAGCCTCTTCGATACTCTTACTTATAATCTTATCTACTCCTCTAGCAGGAAGCCATAATAGTGCATCTATACTAACTGACTCTATACCTGCCCGCTGAGCAACTCTCATCCACGCAGAAGAAGCATCTACTTGGTACTTCGAGAGGATTAAACTAGGCGGATAATCTATAATACTCGATGTAGAAGTAAGCAATGATATCCTCTTATCAACAGGTACTGGGATTTTATCACCATTCACTATACTAGCACCTAGCAGTCTGTATGCATAATAGGCCATCTTCACACTAAAAACAACTGTCTTGCTATAGATATCTGCTTCTAGTGCTTGTGACAATTCTTGGAGAAGTCTATATAAGTCTACATATTTATGTGGATTATCGTATATGCTAGCTATTATACTAAGTGCTTTTCTTAGACGTGTGATCTTCTGCTTGATGAGGAATCTATTCCCTCTAGAAGTTGGAAGAAAATACAACATAAACGAGATAATATCTTCTGCACTATTTATATCTACACTGGATATTTCCCGTGAGAACTCTACCCAGTAGTCCTCGCCCCGGGATGATAACCTATAACTTACAATACTATTAGCAACTACTATAGCTAAACTCTTATACCCATGTCTATCAACGATATACTTAACTGCTCTAAACTGTGGATCATTTTCTTCAACAACTGTTACTGCTCTACTAGGTATCCTAGAGAAAAGTCTGCCTATAGTCTCGACTCTCTCCCAGTCAACTATACTACTAGTATAGCTCTTCAACGATCCTCACTACTATAATTCAATACTAGATCCTAAATTAGGAATCCACTCTATAGCAATAATAATAAAGGGGTATATACAACTCGCATTAAGAGAGTATATAGTACGAGGTAAGAATAAGAATTGACTAAGACCTACCTGGTAACACATACAGATCTAGATGGTGTATCGTCAGCTGCAATATATCTAAGATTAACGAAGAAAAAACTAGACGAAGTCCACATAATATTCGCAGAACCTCATCACCTAGTAAAAGTCCTCAAAGGACTACATGGAAGAAGCCACATAGTCATTACTGATCTAGGACCAAATAAAGACAATATACAGTCTCTCTCAAGAGAAGTTGAAAGAATACACAGACATGGAGGCAAAATAGAGTGGTATGACCACCATATATGGCCCGAGGATTGGAAGAGAGAACTTATAGAAAAAGGCGCAGAGCTATACATAGATCCATCTACATGTGCAGCTGGTGTAGTAGCAAAATATGCAGCAGGTAGAGCTGGAAAGATATCAGAAGATAAATTTGTAGAAGAACTTGTTAAAGCTACATGTGCAGCTGATCTATGGAGATGGGATAACCCGCTAGCACCTAAGCTCTACCGAGTAGCTGGTAGATTCAAAGGTCCTAGAGGAGATGAATGGAGAAGATACATGCTAGAGAGAATGGTTAATGGAGAACTCTGGTGGGATGAGCTGAATGATGCACTCCTAGACTATATACGTAGAGAATTTAAAGGATTCCAAGAAGCACTATCAACACTCCAAATAGAGAATATCAACAATTGTAGAATAGCATATGTAGTAAGAGCAAATGGACCTCCTAGTGCTGGGATACTAGGAAGCACACTACTAGGTAGATATAAAGTAGATATAACTGTTATTATTCGTGCTGAGGGTAATGGTATAAGCCTAAGATCACAGAACATAGATGTCTCCAAGATAGCTAGAGAGATAGGTGGTGGAGGACACCCGCGTGCAGCTGGAGCAGCACTAAATATGCCACTAGTCTATAAGCTAGTTTCTATACTATGGCCGAAAATAAGGCTAAGATATGTTAAAAAGCTAGTAAAAAAAGCAATAGAGGAGATAGGTGGATGCCCACAGTTGCAGGAATAGATCTCTCAGCTTCTATCGAGAGACCTACAGGCATAGTAGTTCTCGAGAAAACTAGAGACTACTGGGAGGTAGTCCTGCTAGAAGAAGTTAGAAATTGTGATAACTGCTGTATTACTCAGCTACTACTAGAATATAGAGTATCTACTGTTGTAGTAGATGCTCCATTCTCACCACCACAAGAAGGTAAATGGTTCAGAGAAGTAGAAAGAGAATTTCTAAAAATAGGTGCTAGACTACTACCAGCTGCTAAAGGGCCTATGCGGAAACTAGCTGAACGTGCCAAGAAACTAGTAGATATTCTTGAATCGAGAGGATTCTCGGTCTACGAGACACACCCCTATAGTGTTCTTAGAATAACTGGTCTTAGTCTCCAAGATCTACTAGAGATATTAAGAGTAAAACTACATACTACTCAGCCACTATCTAAGCACAAAGTAGATGCACTAATAGCTGGTCTAGTAGCAGTCTGTATAGAAGAAGGCTGTAGTAATAGTGTAGTAGCTAGAGATGGTTCTATCTACTATATAGATC
>JALTYD010000138.1 GCA_027046525.1 Pyrodictiaceae archaeon | reverse complement strand
CCTTCTAACTCGAGCAGAGGGATGCTGCTGAAGATGCCCAACTCTAGAACAAACTATCACAGAAAACCAACTGTAAGCATAGTCATACCAACATACAATGAAAGAGAAAACATATCTATTCTTCTCACAAAAATAGATAGTATATTAAAAGAAGCAAAAGTCGAGTACGAGGTAATTGTTGTAGATGATGATAGCCCAGATAGAACATGGGAAGTAGTACTTGATTTTTCACGAAAAGGCTATCCTGTTAAGCTACTTAGGAGACTAAGGAAAAAAGGGCTAGGCACAGCAATTATAGATGGAATGAAGATAGCAGAAGGAGATTATATCATAGTAATGGATGCTGATTTACAACACCCACCTGAAACTCTACCGCTACTTCTCAGAAAAGCATGGGAGTCTGGCTGTGACTTAGTTGTTGCAAGTAGGTATAGAGAGAAAGAAGGTACTAAGAGTTGGAATAAGCTCCGTCTTTTAATCTCTAAAACTGCTTCTCTTCTTGCCTATCTTCTCATACCAAGTAGTAGAAAAACAAGTGATCCAATGAGTGGCTTCTTCCTAGTAAAGAAGACTATTATTGATAAAATAGAGCTAGAGGGTAAGAGCTGGAAAATCCTACTCGAGATTCTCGCGAAAAAGCCTGATCTAAAAGTAGATGAAATCTCGTATGTATTTAGGGCTAGGTTCAAGGGGAGAAGTAAACTAGGTTATAAAGCTATTGTAAGCTATGTTACTGACTTACTCCGTCTAAGTAATTATCGGATACTAAAATTTGCTGCTGTAGGTACAACAGGAACCATAATTAATCTTCTATCATTATATATGCTCTACGATTATCTCGGCCTAATCTTAACAATAGCATATGCGTTCTCGTGGGAAATTAGTCTAACATGGAATTATATCTTACATGATAAAATAACATTTAAAGGAGAGAGGCCTAGAGGTTTATCTTCTTTCCTTAAATACTGGGTGAAGTATCATAGTGCAGCATTTGCTGGTTTTGTAACGTATATGGCGACTAGTAATTTCCTTTCACTAGTAGTTAAGCTTAACTATATATTCTCTGGTTTTATAGGTATATTGTTAGGATTCTTAGCTAATTTCTTAATATCTCAGCACCATGTATGGAGCCCCAAGCTCTCTACTTGATGGTCCTATGTATGGATTCACGGTATTTTCTAGCCTCTAGATAACAGTAATGTAAAGAGTAGAATTAATAGTATAAGCAAGATAATCTCAATTGTTTTTTCTTCGATTTCTTCTGAAGGTTTAGTTACCGTTATAGTCTCTTTTATAGTCTCTGTTTCTACTACAGTCGTAGTAGTCTTAAAGTTATATGTTTTCAGTAGATGTTTTAGAGAAATATCTAGTGCTCTATAAACTTCCCCTTCTTCTAGATACGAGAGTATTTTGTGCCTAGTAGAAGAATCGTTAATATTATTGAGTGCCATTAGAGTATATACTAGAGCTAGTTTCCATCTAGCATATCCATCAACTCCTCCTGGTAGCATAAATGGTGGAGGAGCATAGTCATCGTATGTCATTACAGTCTGAGCCCAATCCATCTCCCACAAGATACCCTCTGGTGATTCAAAGGGATGAGGTAAGCCTAGTCTATGTCCTACTTCATGTGCTATAACTGATTCTAGTCCAACTCTATATATTCTACCCATATAACCTGGATACGATATAGCAGAATAGCATATTGTACTAATTCCAGTAAAGTTAATCCTGTAATTTCTATTGACCTCCATAGTAAAATAGCTTGGTTGAGGTGTAGCGAATACCACTATGGGATAAGAGTAGTCTTCTAGTATATTATTACTATGTGATGCTCCTATACTCACTCTATTATTACAGTTTAGAAACTCCCACAATCTTCTACTTACATAGTTCCAGTTGAGAATAATCCATCCATCTTTCTCGGTATTTATTGCTGCATAGCTTATGTTACTTAAATACTCATCCTCTACTATAGAGATATTTATATCGAAGTTAACCCATGGAGCCATAGACTCTAAGTAGAATGATAGTTCATCTATACTGAAATTATTTAATATCTTAGCTGATGACCCATTGTAATCAACAATAAATATATCCAAGTTGAGATTAAGTGTTGCAGAATTTCTACAGAATCCGCCAAGATGAGTTATGAGATGATTTCTTACGAGTGTCCATACTCTCTCTGAAACGTTTTCAGTCTTCCATAGAACTTGGACAGTCTTGGGTGATACTTCTACACCAATTCCATAAAATGGTTGATACTCTTCAGGTCTTGGTCTAGGAGCAGCTGTTAAATCATAGAAAGTAAATAATCCACTCGGCCCTGTCATAGCCCATCCACTTATACCAGTAAATAATCCGCCTCTACCCTCGGCGAAATATTGTCTTGATACACCATCTATATCTCCTACTATTGCTATAATAGCATCATAGCCACTTAACCCATAGTAGTTGAGTACATCTATCGAAAGCTTGTATAAGAATAATATAGCATTCTCTAATCTAATCCAGCGGATTGGATGTAGCTGTGTATCAAAACCATAATCTGCTACCCAATCAGGTACACCTCTATCAAGATAGCTATTATTGAACCATTCAGCAAGTCTATCTACAAAATGTTTAGGTGCATCTAGCACTGATACGTTATATTTTATTGTGATGCTTTGCTCTATACAAGTATAGTTTATACTAAAATCTCTAATACCTATAGCATCTTTTCCTAGTATAGCTTTACTAAGTTCTCCTTGGTCAAAGATAATTACTGCGACATCCAAGTTTAGGAGAAGCTTCTCTTCTTCATTCTTCTGAATATAGCTGGTTCCTAAGCCTACACTTGTAATGC
>JALTYD010000137.1 GCA_027046525.1 Pyrodictiaceae archaeon | reverse complement strand
TCATAGGCTATTACTCCTCTAGTCATTGTAGGTACAGCTTTTGGCTCGACAGCTATGAATTCTGCATCTAGTTTTCTAGCTAGTTTCTTTCTTATGAATGGGTATGCGAGGCCAGCATAGTTGCTTCCACCGCCTACACAGCCTATTATAGTATCTGGTTCTTCTCCTAGGAGTTCTAGTTGTTTTTCTGCTTCTAGGCCTATTATTGTCTGGTGTAGGAGTACGTGGTTTAGTACTGAGCCTAGACTATATTTTGTTTTTTCGTCTCCTAGAGCATCTTCTATTGCTTCGCTTATAGCTATTCCGAGGCTCCCTGGATTATCTGGGTCTTCTTCTAGTATTTTTCTACCTGTTTCTGTTAGTTTACTAGGACTAGGTACTACTTCTGCACCATAAGTCTCCATTAGTATTCTACGGTAGGGTTTTTGTTCGTAGCTTACTCTGACCATATATACTCTTAGTTTTAGATTGAAGAGTGTAGATGCTAGACTTAGTGCTGAGCCCCACTGGCCAGCTCCTGTCTCTGTTGTTAGTCTTTCTACTCCTTCTCTCATATTGTAGTATGCTTGTGCTATTGCTGTGTTTATTTTGTGGCTACCTGTTGGTAGTACTCCTTCGTATTTGTAGTAGATTTTTGCTGGTGTTTTTAGTTTCTCTTCGAGTCTTTTTGCACGTAGAAGGGGGGTTGGTCTGCCTAGTTCTAGTAGTGTATTTCTTACTTCGTCTGGTATTTCTATGTAGTGTTCTAGGCTTGTTTCTTGTCTTATTAGTTCTCGGGGGAAGAGTGGTTCTAGGTCTTTTGGCTCTAGTGGTTGTCCATCTGGTTTTAGAGGAGGACTTAGTGGTTTCGGTAGATCTGGGAGAATATTGTACCAGTATTTTGGGAGGATTTCTTCTGATTGGAGACTTCTAAGACTATTTAGCTCCATTGGTGCATCGTCTACACCTCGGAGAGTGTGTCGGTGTTCTTATAGTGGGTGTATTGTTTAAAAAGATTTCGTATAGCTATTTATTTCTATGTGTCTAGAGTTTCCTAGCATGGTGTTTCTCGTGGTGGGTAGGCTTGTTAGAGTTGATGTTGGAGGTGTTATTCTTAGATACTATGTATTTGGATCTAGTTCTCCCCAGATACTTATTACTGCTGGTATTCATGGTGGTGAAGCTACTGGTGTCTATGCTGCTCGTAGACTTGTAGAGTATCTCGGGAGAGTAGAGAGTATTGAGGGTAGTATTGTTGTTGTACCAGTTGTTAATGTACTAGGGTTTTATGCTAGGACGAGATGGTGTCCATTAGATATGGTTGATATGAATAGAGTATTCCCGGATGGAGCTGGTTCAGTAGTTACTAGGAGTATTGTGAAGAAGATCTGGGAGCTTGCTAGTTCATCTGATTATGTACTTGATCTACATTGTGCTGGTCTAGATTCTTACCAGTATATATTGTCTCTCTATAGAGAGTTTCCGAGAGTTAGAGAGTTTGTAGAAGATATAGCATGGGATACAGTAGTCGAGTCTACAGGTCTTAGAGGCCAGTTATTTGTTGAAGCTAATCATCAAGGTATACCAGCAGCTATTATTGAGACAGGTGGAGGTTCTGGATACTATGTTGAGGAGTGGGGAGAGAAGCTGTTTGAGACAGTTAGTTCAACGCTGGTAAATCTAGGATTTATAAATGGTGAGGAGAAGAAGATTAGTAAGAAGTACTATGGTAGGCTTGTAGGTGTACAGAGTAGCTATGAAGGATTCTTTAAACCATCTATTAGGCCAGGGGTTGATGTTGTTGTAGGAGATGTATTAGGGCTAGTTGATGGTAAGCCTGTCGAGTCTAGTACTAGTGGGAGATTGATTAGTTTGTCTTCGTGGATGTATATCTATAGTGGTGGTTTAGTAGGTAGAGTTGCTCCTAGGAGCTAGTTGTTTATCTAGGTTATGTTCTTTTACTCCTTAGTAGTCCTCCTAGTGCTCCTCCAACTAGGCCTAGTAGTGCTAGGTATAGTGATATTACTACGAGTCCTAGGCCTGTTATGAATCCTAGTAGCATTCCTAGAGGGCCTCCTAGTATTCCTCCTAGGATTGTTGCTAGTACTAGTACTACTAGTGATCCTATAATACCGCTTAGGAATCCAGCAGCTGCTCCTCTGCCTGGGCCTCCACCAGCTATTAAACCTGCTATGAATCCTGCTAGTATTGGTCCTATTACTGGGATTCCTGAGAATATTATCATTGCGATAAAACCAACTAGTACTGCTAGGAGCATATCTATACCCGGGTTATAGAGTGTGTATGTAGTGTGTTTGTATGTTTTGTTGTTGGTAGTGTTTTTAGTCTCTTAGTGTTTCTAGGAGGATTGCTGTATATGCTGTTACTAGTGGTATAGTGTCTACTGTTATGTACTCGTTGGGTGCATGTGCTCTACCACCGTGTCCTGGGGCAGTATCTATCATTGGTATTCTTAGTTTTCTTGTGAATAGATATGATGGTGCTGATCCTGGTATCATTGGTATAATGTATGGTTTTAGTCCTAGCGCAGTGTATGCTTTCTTTGCTTTTTCTACTGCTGGTGATCTGGGGCTTGTTTTACTCCATGTATATGCATCGTGGATATCTATTTCTACGAGGTGTTCTAGTCCTAGTCTTTTTACTAGTTCTTTTACACCATTTATTACGTCTTCTGGTTCTATGTTTGGTACTAGTCTGAAATCTAGTCTTACTCTTGCATCTGCTGGTGTGATTGTTTTTGTACCAGGACCTGTATAGCCTGATGTGAAGCCATCTACATTTACTGTTGGTTTGAAGTATACTGCGATATACCAGTCTTTCTCTGATAGTCTTGGCTTGTATATTTCGTAGAGTTTGAGGAATTCTTCTCGTGGATATGCTTCTACTAGATCTTGTAGGTATTCTAGGTCTTCTTCTGTTGGTGTAACTGTTTTTTCTTCTAGCCATGGTATTCTTGGGCCTTCTAGAGGGTCTATGAGGTGTGATACTATCTTGGATAGTACTGCTGCTGGATTGTATAATCCTCTACTATAGCTGCTGTGTACATCGTATTTAGATGTTCTACATCTTATCTCTAGGAATACTATTCCTTTATTGCCGAGGACTATTGTTGGTTTTCCAGGGACTCTCTCTGATGGGATAGCAAAGTAGACCATTTCTGCTCCTTTTAGTTCGTCTTCTTTATCTTCTACGAATTTAGGCATAGAAGGACTTCCTAGTTCTTCTTCTCCTTCTAGTACGAACTGTATGTTTACTGGGGGTTCGTCGAATAGTTCTAGGTATGTTTTTACTCCTAGTAGTTTACTCATTAGTGCGCCTTTAGTATTGTATGCTCCTCTAGCGATTATCTTGTCTTCGACTATTCTTGCTTCGAATGGAGGAGCTATCCAAGCATCTAGTGGTTCTACGGGTTGTACATCGTACATATTGTAGAATATTACTCTTCTATTAGTTGTACTTCTTACTGAGCCGTATACTATGGGGTGTCCGCCGTATCTTAGTAGAGTTGCTGTACCTCCTAGTTGTTCTTTTATCCACTCTGATAGATAGGAAGCAACTTCTTCTATACCTTCGCCTGTTGCAGATATACTAGGCATTTTTAGGATTTTTCTTACTTCTTCTACTAGTTCTTTTTTCTTCTTCTCTACGTATTCTAGGATTTTTTCTATTCTGTTTTTGTCCATCTAGATACACCTATGCTATACACTAGTACTGTGGGTGTATATTCTAGTTTTTCTTAGTTTCTATGTATTTTAGTAGTTCGTCGGGGTACTGCATTGTTATAGGTATTCCACCAGTATGTATGAATACTACTACTGATTCTTCTTCGATCTCGTTCTTCTCTATCATGTCTAGTAGGCCGTAGAATGCTTTAGCTGTATATACAGGGTCTAGTATTAGGCCCTCTGTACTAGCTATGTACTTCATAGTATCTACTACTTGTTTTGTTATAGATGCATAGCCTCCGAATACATAGTTGTCTCTTACTACTACTTCTTCGGGGTTTATATCTACGTCTAGACCTAGTGTATAAGCTGATTCTGTAGCTAGTTCAGATACTTTCTTCTTTAGCTGTTCTGAGCTAGAGCCTACACTTATACCTATTACTTCTGTATCTCTTACTGCTAGTAGCTTCTTACCTAGTACTAGTCCTGCTTGTGTTGCACCAGTACCTGATGCATGGATTATGTATTTTGGTAGTCTACCTATACTTCTCATTTGTTCTATTATCTCGAGGAAAGCTAGTGCATAACCGTATACTCCTATAGGAGATGCACCACCTCCTGGTATTATGTAGGGTTTTCTTCCTTTCTTTTCTAGCTCTAATGCTATTTCCTCCATTATTTTGTCTGCTTCTTCTCTGCTAGGTGCTTCTACTATCTTGGCACCGAGTAGTATGTCTAGTAGGAGATTGCCACGTATATCTGGTTTTATAGGAGGGTATAGTACTAGGTATGTCTCTAGGCCTAGTTTTGCAGCAGCTGCTGCTGTGAGTCTTACGTGGTTAGAGTGGAAAGCACCTTTAGTTATAACTACATCTGCTTTCTTCGATAATATGTCTGCGAATATGAATTCTAGTTTTCTAACTTTGTTTCCTCCTAGAGCTAGCTCCATTACATCGTCTCTCTTGACGTATATGTGTACTCTGTGTTTTCTACTCAGGTTATTCATGTATTCGAGAGGTGTTGGTAGAGAAGTCAGCTTGACACGGTTTTTATATAGTATTCTGCCTAGCAAGTACTACACCGTCTCTCAGTCTACTGTGTGTTATAGTTAAAGAAGATTTTCTACTACTCGTCTAGCTCTTTGGCTAACTAGTACTTAGTCCTAGATTAGTAGATCTATTATAGCGAAGAGCATAGCTGCTGCTATACCTATAGAAGCCATTCTTAGACCACTTACTATCTTGTTTTCTCCACTTATTTTCCCGAGATATACACCTAGTAGGAAGAGCTCTGTTATTATTACAGTAACTGATAAGTAGACTAGAGTTTTTATCTCTACTCTGAAATCTAGTACTAGAGCTGCTAGGAATGGTGATACACCTACTACTGGTGGGAGGAGAGAACCTGTAGCACTCCAACTAGCTACGTATACTGGTACTACTCTAGCTGCTCTATCATAGATACTACCTTTGAGTTCTTTTAGCATAGCTTTTTCTGTCTCTTTTAGTTCTCTTAGTCTCTCGGCTCGCTCAGACATATATGTTGCTACAAAACCACTGAATATACCTAGTGCTAGTGATGCACCTATAGCACTACCAACATATACAGCTACGTTCTGAGCACCTGATAGATATGCTCCTAGGATTATACCGAGTGTTGAGAGGAGTGAGTCGAAGCTATTTGTTACGAGCATTCTTCGTGCAATACTCTGTGCGTGTAGCATAGAGACATATTTACGTATCTTGTAGAGAAAACCGAGGAGATGTATAGGCACTCTTTACTAGCACCTCTAGGGTATAGGGGAGTTGTGTTCTCCGTAAACGTGTTTAAAAAGAAGGAGAGCCTATATATTATCTACGTTTTACTACGATGTACTCTTCTAGGCTTAGTACTATTCCTCTATCTTCTCGTCTCTCTATCTTTATTGTTAGGTCTCCTAGTCTGTATCCACATCTAGGACATTTGTAGTAGTAGTGTTTTCTAGATATTGCACCATTGTGTTCTACTTCGGCCCAGTGCTCCATCTTAGTACCACATTTATAGCATACTACTTCGTTGTTCTTCATAGTCTCCACACTCTAGCTACTAGTCTAGTAGTAGTTGCTAGTCTCCTATCCGTGTTATTGGGGTAGGATAGATGTATATATCGTTTAAAGTACTTGGCTGTCTACTGTATCTTTAGGGGATAAATATCTTTACTACTTCTACTCTATTACTACCTTGGGGTTCTAGCTACGCAGCAGTTATTTGATAGATTTGGGAGACCATTAACTAATATTAGAATTATGGTTACTGGTAGGTGTAATTTCTCGTGTATATTCTGCCATATGGAGGGTTATGAAGAGAACAAGTATGGTCTGAGAGAATTAACAATTGAGGAGATCAAGTTTATTGCAGAAGCTGGTAAGAGACTCGGTATAAAAGCCTACAAGATTACTGGTGGTGAACCTACACTTAGAGAGGATTTAGTAGATATAGTTGGGATCTTGAAATCGTATAATTCTTATGTATCTATTACGACGAATGCTTCTCTTCTGCATAGACATTTAGATAGACTAGTAGAAGTAGGAATAGATCATATCAATGTTAGTCTACACGCTATTTCTCCACATGTGTTTAAGATAGTTACTGGTACAGATCTCCACAAGAGGACTATAGAGAATCTATATCTTGCTAGAGACTATGGTGTTAAGCTGAAGATAAATTTCGTAGTACTAAAAGAGATGAACGAGGAAGATATATCTAGAGTTATCGAGTTAGCATCTAAGCTGGATGCTTCTGTCCAGTTTATCGAGCTTCACCCTGTAGGTAGAGCTGTGAAGATCTACAAGAAACATAGACTACCGCGGTGGAAAGTACTAGAGATCTTAGAGGATAGAGTTGTCGAGATAAAATACAGGATAGGGCTCCATAATAGACCAGTACTACTACTAGATAATGGTGTACGAGTAGAACTTGTAGGTCCTGTTGGTAATTTCTTGTTCTGTGCTGGTTGTACACGTATAAGAATTACATATGATTTTAAACTAGTACCGTGTCTGAATTGGAGAGGTCCTGTTATTGAAGTAAGACCTTCTCTAGAAGCTGCAAAGAGTTTTGAAGAAAAAATCGAAGTTGTTGTTAGAGCTATACGAGAAGCTAATAGTATGCGTGAACCATTTGTAAAATATCCTGCTAAGCCAGTTAGTATACTGAGGCCGAAGAGAGACGAAGATTTTAGGATAGGTATTCCTAAGAGAGATGGACGTATAGATGTATCTCCGAGTGCTAAGAAGTATATGAAGAAGAGAGATGTAGGCTATACAGAGCTAGTATAGTTGCTACTACTAGTAGGAGTTATTATGTTTATTTAGAGTAACTAGGATATGATGGGTGTCTAAGTGGAGTGTTATAGTAGAAAGCTAGAAGTTGTAGCTAAAGAGCCTACAGCTCTTTCATCTTGTATAGCTAGAATAGCAGAGGATCTCTGTACTGGTGATACTAAGTGTGTTAGACATAGTGCTTATACATGGTTTATTGCATCTATTAGAGATTGTGTATTTTCGTTGAGTCTATCTCTTAGTGGATGGCCTCTACAACAGAGAGTACAGCCTCATATTAGGTATACTGCAGTAGCAGATGTTACTTGTAGTAGTCCGGGGGAGCTAGTTGATATAGTTGATGAGATCTACTCTATTGTGAAGAATAAGTGTAGAGATACTAGTATAGTTCTCGGACTAGGTAGTACTAGTTAGGTGTTTTAGACTCACTCCATGGGAGTTACATCACTAGTCAGAGACCGCTATACTCGATCATCGTCTCTCTGTCCGAGATATTATCTAGGTATTTTTTCTCCAATTAATTTTTCACAGAGACTATGTAGGCTGGAAACTCTACCTATGGGGATCCTAGGAGTAGAGTTGTATTTTTAGTCTCTATGTAGTCTACTTCTATGGTAGGAGGTGGTTATTTGCTCCGTGGGAGAGATCTACTATCTATTAATGATTTATCTCCAGAGGAAGTTAGTCTAGTATTAGATACTGCTAGGGTTATGAAGCAGAGATACTATTCTGGTGAGAGAGTCATCAATGTACTCCCTGGTAGAGTAATAGCATTGATATTCGAGAAACCAAGTACTCGTACACGTGTTAGTATGGAGGTAGCTGCTCTCCAGCTAGGTGCTACTCCTCTTACATTTTCTAGACAGGAACTACAGCTTGGTAGAGGAGAGCCTGTTAAAGATACTGCTAGAGTACTATCTAGGTATGTTGATGCTATAGCTGCTAGAGTATATAGTCATAGATCTCTAGAAGAAATGGCTGCATATGCTTCTGTACCTGTTATCAATATGCTTAGTGACGAAGAACATCCACTACAAGCACTAGCTGATGCACTTACTATTGCTGAGAAGAAGAGAGATATTAAGAGTGTGAAGATAGTCTATGTAGGTGATGCACGTAATAATGTAGCACATAGTCTTCTCCTAGTAGTAGCGAAGCTCGGCGGCTACATAGTTATGTCTTCTCCGAGAGAACTTAGACCCTCAGAGAAGTACTGGAAGATAGCTGAAGTAACTGCACTAGAGACAGGAGCTACTCTAGAGTATGTAGAAGATCCGAGAGAAGCTGTGAGAGGAGCTGATGTTGTATATACTGATGTCTGGGTTAGTATGGGCGAGGAGGAGAAGAGCGAGGAGAAGAAGAAGCTACTAAAGAACTACCAGGTTAATGAAGATCTTATGAGCTTAGCTTCTAATACTGCTATCTTTATGCATTGTCTACCAGCACATAGAGGAGAAGAGGTAGTAGAAGAAGTCATTGAAGGTAAGTGGAGCGTTGTATGGGATCAAGCTGAGAATAGACTACATGTACAAAAAGCTGTTCTATCGCTTATACTGAGTTAGCGTATACGTTTCATAGAGATGCCTAGTTCTTCTATTTTCTCTCTAAGTTCTTGGCTTATTCTAGGTAGTGATCCATAGAGTACTAGTACCGGCTTAGCTTGGAGGAGTTCTGCTTTCTTTTTCAAGTTTTCTAGATCTTCGAGTTTTACTCCTCTTTCTAGGTATACTACATCTACTGCTAGTCTCTGAGAGCCTTTATATGCTATGAAAGAGAGTTCTCCGTGTCTTGTTCTTGGCTTCATTCTAACACTATAGCCTGCTTCGATGTATCGTCCAGCTACTTTACCTTCTACGCCGTATTTTTCTGCGAGTTTCTTCTTCAGGAATACTATGCGTGCTAGGCTCACTGCGTAGACACCATAATATCCTTCTCTTCTACAGGGGTGTTTTATTTTTATATATGGTTTAAGTCTATAGCTATGTGTTTCTAGGGTGTAGTTGGAGCCTCTAGCTGTTGGAGTTGCTGGTATGGTTTTTATCATAGCTGGTTGGGTTTTATCATCACCTACTCCTCCATCTCTTAGACTAAGTCTACCTTATCTTAGTGGTAGTTTACTACTTGCAGTTTATGCTTTTCTCATAGGTGATCCTGTCTTCACTATACTCAATATACTTGCATCAATTGTTGCTCTTAATAATATAAGAATAGCTATTCTTAAGAAGAGCTAGAACTAGGAGTAAGAGGGGTTTGAGGTATTGGCTAAGAAGGAGAAGACTAGGGGACGGAGAGAAGTTAAGAGTAGAGTCTCTAGGAGATTTATAACTGGTATTAGTTTAATCCTTCTTGTACTTATTGTTTTTCTAGCTGTTAATATTCGTTTGAGACCTTTTAGTAACTACGAAGATGTATATAAGCAGGCTCTAGAGCTGGGTATTAGTGAGGAGACTGCTAAGTTTTCTTATCTACATGCTAATGATCCATGGATTATGTACTGGTTATCTGACTATTTGTCAAAGAATGGTATAAGTTCTTGGAAGACATTAACAGCTGATAATCCTGTTACAAAGATATTCTGGTATCCATGGGGGAGAGATTTTAGAGGTGGTGAGTATCCTCTACTGCCTATACTAGGCTCGTTGGGAGATAGTAGTTTAGGAGTAGCAAAGCTTGTCTCTATACTACCAGTTGTAGCAGGTGCATTACTACCAGTTGTTGTATTTCTTATTGGATGGAGACTCTACAATATATATGCAGGTTTGATTGGTTCTATCCTAGTAGCAGTTATGCCTGCTGCTACTTCTAGGACTTTTGCAGGATTTGTAGAGAAAGCTGGTTTTGCTATGCCATTTGTAGTACTTGGTTTGTTATTGTTTGCAGAAGCTATTAGGAGTAGGAGTAGGATATCTGCAGTAGGTGCAGGAGTCTGCTGGGGTTTTATAGCTACTGTGTGGGGTGGTTATCTACTAGGTGGTTTAACGATAGCTATTGTAGCTTTATTTACACCATTGTTTACTAGAGATTTTAGAGAAGCAAAAGAACTCATAGTTATATACCTCTATTCTTCTATACCGTTCCTCCTCCTAGCTAATATCCTCGATGTTGTAGGTTATGGGAAAGTTAGTTTTTCATTAACACTACTACCATTGATTGCTATTTGTGCTACTCTAGTCTTAGTTCTACTAGCTACAAGGCTGAGAGTATTTTCTGACAAACCTAGTAAGAACTATTTCTACTTACTACTAGTGGTCATTATTATAGGTATTATAGTTGCTCCGTATATTGGTATTAGAGGTCGCTACTATTTCGCTATGGTCTGGCCTCTTAGATTAGCAGGTGTAGTGGAGTTATCTAGATTTGCAGAGACTGTTGCAGAACATAGTCCTTACGTTACTAGGTTCAGGGAATTTCTAGATCAAACTAGTATAGTTGGTATACTAGCACCTCTAACAGCAATGTATGGTGTTTATCTCTCTTATCGGAGGAGAGAGCCTTTCCATCTACCTATACACTTACTCGCTCTCGGTCTATACTATGGAGTACTTGGTATGGCTTATCTTCTCCAGGCAGCTTCTGTTATAGGTGCTATTTCTGTTGCTACTGTGATAGGTGTATTATTAGAGCCTTCTAGGCGTGAGACTCGTAGAAGAGTGAAGAGCTCAGAGGGAGAAGAGATTAGGCGGGCGTTAGCTTTCTTTATCCTCATTGGCGTACTTGTAGGTGTTGTCTATGCATATAGAGCTACTAGCTACTTAAATTCTGCTGTTGCAAGTGTAACTGGCTATAGTATTGGTATGAGGAACTATGGATGGTTCTATATGATTGACTGGATTAAAGAGAATACCCCGGAGGACTACAAGATTGTTGCGTGGTGGGATTATGGCTACTGGATAAGTGTAGGGACTGGAAGAGCTACACTAGCTGATGGTGCGACTATTAATCATACTCAGATAAAGCTACTTGCAGAATTCTTTACTAGTACAAATGATACTGAGGCATCTGCGATACTAGAAAGACTAAAACTAGAGCCTAATAAAACACTAGTATTTGTACATGACAATGTACTATATGATCCTAAGGAGGGGTCGATGCTCTATACTCTCCCAGCTGCAGGTGGTCTTAGTATAGATATGGCTAAATCGTGGGCAATGCTACATATAGCTGGTAGAAGTGATGAAGGATTTGCTGTAGGAAACGAGCTGTATAGAGAGACGCTCATCTATAGGATGTTTATATCTGCACCATTCTATATAAACGAGACTGGTGTATTCTTCCCAGAGTATACTAGAGACATAATTGGAGGGAATATTACTAGCGTTGGAGGTTTTGGTACAGTATCAGAACCTCCAGAGATCAAAGGACTAGAACCATACCTGATCGTAGTAGCTCCCTACCTAGATAGTAATGGTAATCCTGTCAAGCTAACAGATAGACACTACTTAGTACTACTACTAATACTATATAAGTGGACTGGGTCTCCATGAGTCTCATGGTTTTTCACCCCTCTATATAGATATAGTATATGTAGGTGCACTCTAGGGTATGTTCAGGCTCAAGAGGAGGAGTGTAGATAGATCGCCTAGAATTGCACTTCTAGAAGTAGCTGTAAATACTAGGTATGCTGCTTCTAGACTAGGTATACTAGTTACGAGGCTTAGGAATACATATCTGAGGACAGGAGATGAACAGATAAAAGTTCTCCTAAACAAGACTCTATACATACAGGCTGCATTAGAGGTACTCGCAGTAAAACTAGAGACGAGAGCTGAGATAGGACTAATTACTGGTGAAGATATAGCGTTGACTAAGAATGTACTAGAAGAGATAAAGAAGATAGCTACTATAGTTAATCCAGGTCTCGCTAGTATGCTAGCTGAACTCGATAATATGACTACATCTCTAGCTTCACTTGTAGGAATAGAGCCTCCTACTCGGGGAGAGAATAGACCTATAGATGAAGAAACTAGGCTTATTCTAGAGAGAGCTAGAGTAGCTGCAGAAGAGAGGCTTAACGAGATACTCGGGAATGGAAAAACATGAGTATTGATGAAACTATTAGAGAGAAGATTGCTAGATTTCTAGAAGAAGTAAATAGCCCTGTTAGTGTAAGAGATATTATCTCTTTTCTAGGTATAGAGCCCGGCCGAGAAAAAGAGGTATATGAGCATCTATCTCATATAGCGAAGACTATTAGGAGAAAGAGTAGTGGTAGAAAGATACTCTATATGATCCCGCCGAGATGTAGTAGTTGTGGATATGTTTTTACTAAGCTCGAGAAACCACATAAACCTAGTAGATGTCCACGGTGTAAAAGCTATAGGATAGAGCCTCCTCTCTTCTACATATCATCGAATAAATAGGTGTAGAACATGGAGAGAGAAACTACTATATCAACAGTAGTTATTTTCTACCTGGGGGGTAGAAAGAAGGCTATTAAGTCAGTATATAATCACGAGGGTAGAAAACTAGTAGAAGAGGAAATAGAGGATATAGAGGATGTATCGGTAGAAGGTAGCTATATGGTTCACAGAGGGCTAGAGAATATAACTGTATATGTAGTATCGAATAGATCTATAAAACAGGAGAAGAATGGAAACACTCTTAGGATAATAGCTAGTGGTGGTAAGGAGGAATGATTGGTGTAAGGATAGAAAAAAGTAGAAGTAGGAGTGGTAAACACGCTATTAGGAGTCTAGCACTACTAGTATCTCCTGATGGCTCTATTGAAGAAGCAAAACCTACTCGTATTATACGCGAGACACCTATATACATAAACGGTGATGCTTATAGAGCATATATACGTGTCCCGAAGGGCTGGTTTCTAGCATACATATATATGATTAAGAATCTGAGGGGGAGAGTAAGAGGATTTATAGAAGTATACTCGGACGAGGGGATATTGCTGTATAAAGCTAATTATAACAAACTCAAACTAAG
>JALTYD010000136.1 GCA_027046525.1 Pyrodictiaceae archaeon | reverse complement strand
TCCCTGGTAGTAGTTCTGGTAAGCCATTGTATCCTCTCGTAGATCCAATTTTATTGATTATTCTTACTGCTTCTAAGGATTCTTCGAGTGTTGTTTTTAGATTGTTTTCTTCTATAACAATTGGATCTGCTGTCTCAACTCCTAGTGCAGCAACATCTCCTGGTGTATGATATTTTACAATAGTTTTGAGTACTTCTACTGATTCATTTACATGTCTTATGATAGTTGAAGGGTTGACATTATCTATGTGTAGTGTTTTTAGTGAGGGTGCAACTACTCTTATTCCGTGTAGTAGTTTTTCTATTTCATTAGGATTAGGTTTTGGCCATTCTTCTGTAGCTAGGCTAGGACTCCCATAGACTAGAAAGTCTGCTTGTCTTCCTAGCCTGAAATGTCTTACGCCAACTTTATAGAGTGCTTCGATTTCTCTCACTATATCTTCTACTCTCCTAGCAATCGGGATACCGTAGAGTTTTGTTGCGCAGAAACTACAACCGCCTGTACGCCATCGGCTACAGCTTCTATAAGTTTCGATTTCAGCTATTAGGTTATAGCCATAGTTTGGATGTTGTTTTACTATCTTAGCTCCAAGTACAGCAGCTTTCGAAATAATTGAAAAATCGCTGAGTGTTACCCACGGCCTAGCTTTCTCTAAACCACTACTTATGTATTCGTATATGTATGCTTCAGGGTCTCCTCTAACTATTACATCGAAGTTTTCTTCTACTTCTCTTGGGAGTTTAGCTATTGTTCCCCCTTCGTTCCCTATCCCCCACCTAGCAGCTGCACCTAGTAGGATTTTTACTGGCTTTCTTATTAGGCGAAACCATAGCTTAAGTTCATCAAGCCGTATAGGTTCACCGCCGAGATATCTACCTGGGACAACTGCACCAGCTATTACTATTAGAGTATCATAGGTTTCTGCTTTCTCTACGAAGCTATGTATGTTCTTTCTTGCATCATCTACAGTTACATAGTGTACAGTTATTGACTTGTCGTGTTCCCAGAAGAGTCCAGAGATATATCTAGGGAGTACATCTATGTAGGGAGGTACACCGAATCCTGCTGGTTCATCAGTATAACCATCCAGTATTAGTACTCTGTTAATAGGCAAAGATAGACACCAGAGCTAGCTTATAGGCTCGAACAGTATACCTAGCTTCTTAGCATAGTCGTATACTCTACCGAGTTCCTCCATTTTAGGTCTTCTGCTGATGTCTCTCCATCTATTGGGGTATTTTACTACTAGGTGTTCAGGTCTATACTGTTCCATGATATTGACAAGTAACTTGTTGACTGGTAGTTTTGAAGCTATATAGTCCATTACTCTTATAGAGCAACAGTCTATATGGTTAGGTAGTACGAGATGTCTAATTATCATATCTCCATTGCTAGCTGCTAGCTGTAGATTTCTAAGTACTACATCTACATACCTGGGTGCAGCAGAGAGTCTCGTAGCGCAGCTGTTTGATCCATATTTAAAGTCGGGTAGCCAGATGTCTATAATATCTACTAAGATATCCATAGCTTCTAGCGAGACATACATGTTGCTGTTCCAGAGCTGTGGAGTATTTACTTCGAGGTAGAGTAGTGATTCAACTATAGTGTGTATATTAGGAGTAGGGTCTCCGCCTACATGGTTTATATTCCGTGCTCCTTTGATTCTTAGTATTCGTTGTATATCAGCTAGTTTTCTAGCATCAACTATGTCTCCAAAGCGAGGAGCTGTTTGACTTATATCGTAGTTCTGGCAGTATACACATGTAAAGTTACATCCACCGTAGAATATTGTCCCACTAGGAACAAGCGGTGGTTCTTCGCCTAAGTGGTGGAACCAGCTGTGTACATATGTCTTTAGATCTATTCGACAAGCTCCTAGCTTATTTATTCTATCAACTCTACATCTACGTTCACATAATCTACATGGTGAAGAGTAGCGTTTAGCTAGTTCTGAGTCAATGTGTAGTAGGGAGTACTCTGGCTTAGAACGGAAATCTCTTAGGTAATCCTCTAGTGTTATTTCTCCTTTCCTCGCTCTGTTCCACAACATGTTATGTTCTCTTGAGAGTTTATTCTTTATATCTATTAGAGCTTCTAGGTTGAGTTTCTGTGGATTATCTTCAGCTTCGACTATTTTAGCTAGCATAAACTTCGCAGGTGCTTCATCGTTCATAACTTTATAGTACCAGCTTAGTCTTCTCCTAACTTCTTCGTTGTTCCACACATAGACAGCATCTGGTCTAACTAGTTTCCAATAGTCATTATCTGCAAATCTGCCGAATAGCACAGTATCTCACTATTTAGATTTATTTACAAAAAACCAGAATATTTAGTTAGTTGTACTGATACGAGGATCAGAGAAGTTAGTACAGTAGATTAATCAAAATAGTATTATTAGCCCTCCTCCCTATTTCTAGGTTTTAGAGATCTCTCTTGGACTATCTTGTATGCTTCCCACATCTTGAGAGAAGAGTAGTACTTAGCTAGTCTATAGAGTTTTTCGAGCTCTTCATCAGATGCATAGTCGATAGGTTCTCCACTATACCTGTTTTGTTCCCAACGACTATGTAGTACTTCAACTATATCGAGTACTTCTGGGTCACTATAGAATGCTGCCTGGTTCATAGAAGGCATATTATCTACAATATCGAGTATTTTCTCCTTCTTCTCCATTACCTATTTACCTCTCTTCTTCGATGGATAGATTACTTCTTTAGGTGCTTTTTCGAAAGGTTCTAGGTATTTTCTTAACACTTTAGGTATAATTATTGTTCCGTCTGGCTCCTGGTGGTTTTCGAGGATAGCTGTTATAGTCCTAGTTGATGCTATCCCAGTTGCATTTAGAGTATGTACATATTCTCTCTTCATATC
>JALTYD010000135.1 GCA_027046525.1 Pyrodictiaceae archaeon | reverse complement strand
ATGATATTATAGTATCTGCTAGATCTTTAGATATATTTGGTGATTGTTCATATATAACAATAGGTACTATTTTGAATTTAGATCCAAATATATATTGAAGAAATGGAAGCTGGACCTCAATACTATGTTCATATAGATGTGCTTTTTCATCGAGATTTGCATAACCACTGTCTCTAGCAATATAATATGCTAGTTCATTATCTACCTCTATCTCGCCTAGAGGTGTTATCCAAGACCCTCTAGGGTAAACTGATACTATCTCTCCATATCCTGTATGGTTTGGGCCTATAATTATATAGGTCTCAGCTGTACCCTCTCGTGCTATAACTGAATATACATGTGCTGCAACAGGACCACTATACATATAACCAGCATGCGGAGATACAAATGCTTTTGATATCTTTCTACGTTCTCTTGATATTTCTGGGAGAGAACCTGGGCCTATAGGATGTTTAAATGCCCACTCTATTTGTGCTCTTAAGGCATCAGTTCTTGATTCATAGAACATCCCAGATACAGCAGGCAGCCTCTTATTTCCACCTAATATTCTACCAGAATATATAGACATTGTATCTCCCACATTAATTCGAGATCAGGATAAGGTAGATAAATATGTCAATTAATTTGTGTAGCTATTCTGTAGGCTAGAAAACAATGTTATATAGATTCTAAATAGGTTGTTTTCTGACTTTGTACTCAAATGATTCAGGTGGTTCAGGTAGATCTTGGTCAGGCTGGAGTTTACCCTGTTCTCTTAGTATTTCTCGAGCTAGAATCCAGTATGCTAGAGCTAAGCTTCTTCTACCTTTGTTGTTTATTGGAATTATTAGATCAATATTATCAATTCTATTATCAGTATCTACGAGTGCCACAACTGGTACACCGATTTTACCAGATTCTATTATAGCTTGGCTATCAGCCCTAGGATCACTTATGAATATCACATCTGGCTCTATATACCACTCAAGAGAAGGATTAGTAAAAGTGCCAGGCATTACTCTATCAGTTATAGTCTTACAGCCAACATATATGCAGAATTTCTGTGCAGGCTTCTGAGCGTATTGACGAACAGCTACAGCAACGATCTTTGATGGATCATATCTAGCTAGGAATTTAGCAGCTATACGGAATCTCTCATCGGTTCTTCTTATATCGAAGATGTGTAGGCCATCTGGTCTTACTCTATAGACAAATTTCTTCATAGGTGCAGTACAGATCTGAGTCCCTATGTGTACACCAGAGGATAGATATTTCTCGAGAGGTATTAGAAGCTCTACAGTCTTTCCACCTATTTGTACTTCTTCTCTCCCATATCCAGAACTCATTATTGATGCCTCCCTAGGCTTAATTAAAGTATACGCTTAAATAGTCTTACCTCATAGAGTGCTGGGACATGTGATAGTAGGATCTTTCTACAGCAATAACGTTTTATCCCAAGATCATCGAGGACTTTTGCTGGATCTTCTCCAGCTTTGACACGTTTTACATACTCTTCCCAGTAAGCACCTATAGGGTAGCCACATGTAAAGCATCTAACAGGTATAATCATTTATCTCACCTGTAGCTTTTTTGCCATCTCCTCCTAGCACTACGTCTCATTGGTTTTTCTGGTTCGGTTTGCCGAGGATCGCCAGTTATCATTGACCTGTCGTATTCTTCGAATATTTGCTTAAGTTCTTCACTACCTGTATAAGCTACTAATCCACGAGCTATTGCCATTCGCACTGCATCAGCTTGACTCATGAAACCTCCTCCACGTACTGTAACTTTTATATCTATGGTAGATACTACTTTCTTTCCAGCTAATAGGAGGGGTTCCATCATTTTCCATCTAGCCATTGCTATGGGCCATAACTCTATTGGCATATTGTTGACCCATACACGTCCTTTTCCAGGTCTAATTATAGCTCTAGCGATACTCGTCTTTCTCTTACCAGTTGATATTACTATCTTGACTTGTTTCTCTAGCTGAATATAAGCTCCCTTAATCGACGTATTATCTGTCTCACTAGCCATAGCTAATAGAGCACCCCTTTCCATCCAAGCCTTTTACAAAGCTCGCCAACACGTATAAATTTACGGCGTAGTTTCTTAGCATTAAATTGTTCATATTTTATAAACTTTTTATTTCGAAGTTCATCGGGTATACCAATATAAACCTTTAAACGTCTCATAGCTTCGCGTCCTTTCTGTTTAGAGCGGGGAAGCATGCCTTGAATAGCTTTACGTACTATGGAAATAGGATTTCTAGGTCTCTTCGGAGACCATTTATATGGATTTACATGTATTTTCAAATCCCACCATATTCTATAACTTTTAATAACCATTAGAGGATCGCCACTTATCACAGCTTTCTCTGCATTTACAATGTAGACTCTATATCCTTCTAGGAGTTTTTTGGCTACTTCTGATGATAGTCTTCCGAGTATAGTGTCTTCTGCATCAATATATAGTACTCTTTCAACACTGCGTGGAAGTCTTACTTCTTTAGTACTAGTTGAAGACATAACCAGTACCCCCTCGGATACATAACCTTTTATATGATTATCTTTACTTTAGATCCTTTTGGGTTCTCTTTAGCTAGATCTAGTATATGTATTACTTTTCCACCACTTCTAGTAATTTTGTCTATGGCTTTCTTGCTAAAACCAACTGCTGCCACAATTACTTGGTGATCTAAGCTACCCGAGCCTAGTACTTTTCCTGGTACAATTACGGTATCTCCAGGTTCTGTATACCTATTTATCTTACTGATATTCACTACTATTTTCCTCCTAGTAGATCTTTCAAGTAATTCGCTTACATAACGCCATACTGGCGCAGAATTTCTTCTAGCTATGCTTCTTAGTTTTCTTATTGTTTTTCTCAATATAATGTTTGTAG
>JALTYD010000134.1 GCA_027046525.1 Pyrodictiaceae archaeon | reverse complement strand
TCGAAGTATATTCCTCTTTTATTGAGTATTGATTTTAGACTTTCTAGTATTCTTCTTTCTCTGATTTCGTGTTGGTGGAAGTGTTTGTTTAGGAAGTGGTATACGTAGAGTGCTATTATACCTATTATTGCTGATAGTATAGCCCATAGGAAGGGGTTTTCTTTTGTTTCTTTGTATTTCATGTCGCTGTATGTACTTTTTATTGATGATAGTTCGGGGTCTGTTACTCCTTTTGATTCTAGGTATGATGTGAGGTTTTCGAAGAATTTCTGCATTCTGCTGAAGTGGTTGTTTCTTCTATCTATCCATTTGTAGTATACGTATATGAATATTATAGCAGCTACTATGTAGAGTACCCATGCTATACCTGCTCCAGCTAGTGCTACTCCTGTTCTACCTGCTCCGCCTGCTGCTACTCCGATGAGAGCAATAATTGTCCCTATTATAGCTATTATTGCTGGGACGAATGGGAGGATTATAGGCATGATATAGTCTGTTTCTTCTGCTTCTCTAGATACGTTTTTTAGACTTTCTAGGTATTGTTCAGGAGGTATTGACATGTTTGGCACCTATATCTTCATATTCATAGCATGTTAATATATTCTAGTTGTGTTGTTAATATATCACTTTCTCTCCATATGTGTTTATTAGCTTGACTGGGTGTTTATTGCTATGTTATATAGTAGGCTATTGTAGTTATTATTACTTGTACTATTAGTATCCAGGAGGTTATTCTGAGTATATTGTAGGCTAGTACTAGTAGTCTATTGTCTCGGCTAGTTATTGGGTAGAGGAGCTCAATAGTAGCTATAGTATGTATTATTGCTAGTGTTGATAGTATTATTGGTAGTATTTGTAGGTGTAGATAGCTACACTCGGGGTATCCATCTAGGAGTCCTATTGTTATAGTTTCGACTAGTCCTGGTATTCTTAGACATACTCCTGAGAGAATCGATATGTATGCTGTTGGTAGTAGTAGTAGGCCTGTTGTTATAGATAGTATTCTGAGTAGTGTATAGTTCTTCCTACTTGTTTCTACCAAATAGCTAGGCACCGTTTTTGTTATTGGGGGTATTAGTCTTGTATGTTTCTTGGGTGTAGTAATGGTTAGTAGGAGGACTTTTATGAAGATAGTTGTTGGTTCGATTTTATCTTCTATATCGTTGTTAGTACTACTACTTGGTGGTTATGGTAGAGTCTGGGGGAGTAGGAGGGGAGTAGGTGGAGAAGAAACTAGGGTAGTTTCGGATGGAGTTATAAGGCTTCCATGGCCTAGTTTTGATGGTAGTGTTAGTGTTGAGAAAGCTTTGTCGACGAGACGTTCTATTAGAGATTATGTTTCAGAGCCGTTGTCTCTGGGTGAGGTATCGCAGATTTTGTGGTCTGCGTATGGTATAACTGAGACGAGGTATGGTTTTAAGACAACTCCAAGTGCTGGTGCAACTTATCCTCTAGAGTTATACCTAGTTGTTAATCCTAGGAGTGTTTCTTATAGTGAGGGGTTCTTGGAGGCTGGTTCTTATAGGTATGATCCGTATAGTCATAGTCTCTTCTTGGTGAAGAGAGGTAATTTTAGAGAAGAACTGTATAGAGCTGCTCTAGAGCAGGAGTGGGTGCGAGATGCTGCTGTGAATATAGTGTTTACTGCTGTTTTTGAGAGGACTACTGGTAGATATGGTCAGCGTGGTATTAGGTATGTTTGGATTGAAGTTGGTCATGCTGGTCAGAATGTGTATCTACAGGCTACTGCGATGGGCTTAGCTACTGTTGCTATTGGTGCTTTCCATGATTCTTGGGTTAAAGAGATTATTGGTGCTAGAGAGGATGAAGAACCTCTCTATATTATGCCTGTAGCTAGGCCTCTGTATAGGTATGAGTTTACTCTCGATGAGTATAGAGAGTATATAATGAGGCAGAGAGGACAGTAGTTGTTTTAGTTCAGCTAATGTATATATATTTTTGATTCGATATTGTAACTATTACTTGAAAGAAGGGCTTACGGGGTGGGTCTATGAGTATACCTAGGCCTATGACGAGAGATGCATTAATGTCTGCTTTCGGGGGAGAATCTATGGCTCATATGAGGTATGCTATTTTTGCTGATATTGCTGAGAAGGAGGGATTTCCTAATGTTGCTAGACTATTTAGAGCTATAGCGTATGCAGAGAAAGTACATGCATCTAATCATTATCGTGTCTTGAGAGAGCTTAATAGTGATGAGAAGGTAGTCTCTGGGGCTCCATTCGGCCCTGGTAGTACATCTAAGAATCTAGAACTTGCTATACGTGGCGAGGAGTTTGAAGTAGAAGAAATGTATCCTGTCTACGTAGAGATTGCTAAGTCTCAGGGCGAGAAAGAAGCTGAGCAGAGTTTCTACTGGGCTCTAGAGGCTGAGAAGATCCATGCAAAACTCTATAGAGAAGCTAAGAGTTTTGTCGATCAGGGTAGAGATTATCCATTGGATGGTAAGAAGATATGGATATGTAGTACTTGTGGCCATACCTATGTAGGCGAAGAGCCTCCAGAGAAGTGCCCAGTATGTGGTGTTTCTAGAGATAAGTATGTAGGTTTTTAGAGTATCTTTTTTATCTCTTCTTCTATTTTTTCGTAGAGTTGTTTTGTTATTATCTTGTTCTGTAGATGTTTCTCTAGTAGTTCTTTGTCTATGATTTGTGGTTTTTGTCTAGGAGTTTTAATGATGTCGACTTCTAGGTCTAGGTATTTTATATAGTCTAGTCCTATTTCTGGTGGTGTGTTTATGTTTATGTATATGCCTTTGAGTTCACCGTCTCTAGAGTAGTATTTGTGGGTTGTTCTCCAGCTGTTTGTTTCTATTTCTGTCTTTATAGTGTCTCCTGGTTCTTTTTCTACTTCTAGTCCGTCGTATAT